>JANXQG010000057.1 GCA_025356915.1 Planctomycetota bacterium
CCGAAGTTGTTCACGTAATTGCTTTAGGTCGGCTTCCTTGGAGGATGGCTTCATGGCGTCCTACGATCGTTGCTGCTGTTGCTGCTCGGTCACGGCCGTCTGATGGAACTCGGCGGTGAGCGTCTCGGAAGTCTGCTGGCCGAGAGCCTGTTCGATGAATTTGCTGGCATCGCGACACGACGAGCCGGTGAAGCCTTTCGTAGTAACGCTGGTCTCGCCGGTCGGTGAAACGGTGATTTCGATTGTCTTGCTCAAGACGCACCTCCGATCTGGACGGTCAATTTGATTGAGCCGTCGGCGAGTTGGCTTTCGGTGACGAGATGGCCCTTGCGGCGGGCCTCGATGCGGCATTTTTCGACCGCGTATGCTTGCAACAGGCGGTCGAGTTCTTTCCGATCGCCCCAGCGGCCACCGAAGTCATCGAACGCCAGCTTTCCGGTGGGCAGGTCGGCGACAACCGGGTAAACCCAGTCCGGCAGCTTCACTGCCAAGCCTTCGACTGTGCCGCTGAATAGCTCGTGTTTGCCCTGCACGGGTGCGGGCAGTCGCAAACGATCACACGCGGCACGAACCGCGGCAGCGTCTCGCACTTCCGTCTTGATGGTAACTGTGTGGCTCAAGTAGCTCTCCTATGAAAAGTGGGGAAGTCAGGCACGTTTGCGCCTGGCATCGGTGATTCTGGGGATTGGAAATTGGCTATCGATGTCCGACGGCAATTGTGTCGGTGGCGGCAGAGATTCCACAGAAACGGAAAGAATCTGTTGCACGATCGAGTCTGCCAGGACGGCATCGGCCGGACTCTGCTCGCGCAGGGTGTGGACCAGGAAGCCGCAGTAACTCAAAACGGCGACGACGACGGCGACGACACCGAGGGATTCCAACAGCGGCGTGAAGAATATGGCCCATTGCCGCCAGCCGGCAATGTCCCGTCGCTCGGCCTCCAGTTGGTCGCGCTGTTGGGCGATGGCTGCTTGGTCGGCCCGTAGATCGCGTTGCAGCTTGGCGGCGTCCTGTCGGAAGACTGTCTCTTCATTGACCACGCGGGCAATCTGACGATTTTGTTCGGCCTGACGCTCATCGGCCTGGCGAGTTATTTCTACGACCCGCTCGGTGTCGCCGCAGCCCGCGAGGACGATGGCCAGGACTATTGCCAGAATCAGGTGCAGGCCGGCAGGATTTGTCGCGGTGAGTTTCAAAGTAGTTCCTCCATTGGCGCAGGAGCTTTTTCAGTAAGAATTTCAGGGCTCGGCCTATCCGCACTTGGCGAACCAGGGCGCCCAGGGTGACGATCAAGGCCAGCGAAACGCCGGCCAGTATCGCGTAGTACAATTGGACCGTCCTTTCGAAGTAGACGGCCCAGCACCAGGCAAGCGAGATTAGTTTGCCAGGTGCTGGGCCAGAGGTGGAGTTCACGAGAGTGCCTAAGCGGCGGTTGACTCGCGGTCGTCGGCCGTAAAGGCGCGCCACGAAATGGCGAGTTCCTTGCGCATTTGGCTGATGCGGCCCGCTGAGACGTCGAATCGAGCGGCGACGTCGCTGGTGCTATCGCCGTTAGCCAGTGCCTTGGCGATACGCCGGGTCCGAGACGGTAGAGAACTGAGCCATGCGGCGAAATCAAGCCTGGTGCGGACGATGTCGAACGGTCCTGCCGTCTTGTCTTCAACGAGGACTTCGCACCAGGCGTTCTCGTCGTCTTTCTCGCGACGGTCAAGCGATTCGACCTGGAAGTCTTTCAGCCGCTGGGCATACGGCGACAACACTTCGTGACAGCAGAGCGAATTTCCGACACGCCGGCCATCTGCGATCTGAGCCGTGGCGTATTTCGCCAACACGGACGGGTAAGCAAGGCTCATTCGCCCACGACGGACGAGTGCTACGAATGCGACCAGGGCGTTGGCGATGGTTTCCTGGATGGCGTCCTGGCGGGCTTCACCATGCAGGCGACGGAATGCGAACTTGGCATGTTGGACGATTTGCGGGACCATCGCGAGGAAAACACGATGCCAACGAGGGCGGGGTGCTGGACAAGCAGCAGCAACGGAACAAACCATAATCTGATCTCCTGCGGCCGCCCCCAAAGCCAGGAGCGGCTTCTTTGGGGTGGGGGTGGAGGCCGTCGATGAATGCAGTGCCCAGAAGCGGCGAGAATCGCGTTTTTGGGCTCCGGAGCGACCTGCTGACGGTAAAGCAGGGGCTCAAGTTATACTGCCTTGCGGCGTGCTCTTTTTTAGCATTTGGGCGGTGCTTGCCATCGTCAAAGCGTGCTGGTAACGTATGCAAGTACCATGACCAATACTTACGTCACCGACATCACGCATTATCTCAATGAATCCGGCGAACTTGCCGAAATGCCGGCCGCCGCTCGCAAGCTGGCCAGCTTCCTGGGCTTGCTGATCGACGCGGCATCGCAAGTCATGCCGATAGCAGATCACGACACGAGAATCCGCTGCCGCAAACGCGGCTGCCAAGGATCGATTCGGGCTTCACTTCCGACCCACGATAGCGAGATTACGTGGCACTGCCCCGTCTGCGGCCTCAACGGTATGATTCACAAGTGGCAAGGCTCGAAATGGGACCGAAGCGGTCAGGCGGAAGAAGGGAACGCAGATCGTTCACAGGAGAAGCCCAAGCCGGCCCCCAAGTACACGCCACGGGAGGGCCAGTATCTCGCGTTCATTTATTACTACACCAAGCTGAACAGGCAGCCGCCTGCCGAGATCGACATGCAGCGGTACTTTCAGGTTACGCCACCGGCCGTGCATGACATGATGCTGAAGCTGGAGAAGCGAGGGTTCATTAGCAGGGAGCCCGGTAAACCGAGATCGATCCGGCTGCTGCTAATGCGGGAAGAGTTGCCAGACTTGGTGTGAAGGGCATGCCGAGAGACAAACGACG
>JANXQG010000065.1 GCA_025356915.1 Planctomycetota bacterium
GCCAGCTTCTTCGCGTCGATGTCTTTGGTGATGTAGAGGATGAACTTTGCCATGATGGGCGTTGGGGCTGGATTGGGTTTCTTGTCGTCGGGTTGGTTGACGACGATGTTGAGCGGCGAGGGGCCCTTGCCGAGCAGGGTGTCCAGTTTTGAGCCGAACGTGTCAAGTTTGGCGTTCCCGGCAGTCCCGTTGTCCACGATCTTGCCGAGTTGGTCGATGATTTGTTCCTCGACGTCGGCCGCCGGCGGGCTAACGATCGGCGCGACGTAACCGTAGCCCGCGATGAGCAGCAACGGCAGAATCACCAGCGACAGTTTCTTGGCCCACGGCGGCAGAGCGTTCGTCATATTGACGATTTGATCCGCAGTGATGAGATATTTTGGAGCCTGGGGATCTACCGGGTCAGGCACGGGAACGGGCGGTCTTTCGTCCGACATGTCGAGCTCCTTAGGAGACGGCTGCGAGTCTGCGAGACATTGTAGGGCGAAAGAAAAACAGAAAAGATCGGAAACCGATCGGCCAGGCCCCATCATCCACCTCGCCTCTCCTCTGCGCGGAAAAGGATGTCTGCCGGCGGCTCTATCCGGTAGAGCCGCTCCCCGTGGCAATCGCCGGCTATCTCCCCTTTCTCGATCCGGACTTCCGTGGCCCAGCCCCATAGCCCAATCATTACGCCGTCCTTGATCCGGTACACGCTGGGAGCAATCCTTCCGGTTCGCTGCTCCGTCCACAACAAGAAGATCGAGCCATCGTCACGCAGTGTCCCCGCCGCTGCCCACAAGGGCCCCTCGATTGTGACGGCCAAGCCCTGATGGCGCATGGTGCCGTATTGCGTTTCGTAGTTCAGGTCGATGGCCGGCGGCTTTTCCTTCGGCGGCGGTCGGTCTGGTTTGCTGACCGCAGCAGCGGCGCACAAGAGCACAGCGAGCAAGGCGTAAGATCGGCAGAAGTCAGATGCTTTCATAAATTTGCGGCAAGGAGACTGTCGCCTTCAGGCGACAGAGGAATTGCCGCCCGCTCCTTTACGGATGCGGACCTGATGCCGAACTATTCCCGAACAATCCGGCGCAGGCCCTTGATTTAGGATAGAAACACTCCGTATAATTCCATGATGAAACTCACCTTGCAAATGCAACTGCTGCCCACCGCCGCTCAAGCAACCGCCTTGGTCGATACGATGCGCGCCTTCAATGAAGCCGCGACGTTCGCCGCGCGGCTTGCCTTCGACGCCGGCGTGTTCAGTCAGCCCAGCGTACATCATCTCGCTTACTTCGAGATTCGCAAACGCTTCAAACTGGGGGCGCAACTGGCCGTGCGTGCCATCAGCAAGGCCGTCGAGTGCTTCGCACGCGACAAGACGATTTGCCCGGTGTTCCGTGCTGATGGCGCGATCAGTTACGATCAGCGCAACATGCGATTCAAGGGGCTCGACAAGGTGAGTCTGTCCACGCTGACCGGCCGCGAGATTATCGGCATCGTCTACGGCGAGTACCAGGCCGAACGGTTCGACCGTCTCAAGGGGCAATGCGACCTTGTGCGGCGCGACGGCAAGTTCTTCCTCTTCTGCACCATCGACCTCCCCGAACCGCCGCCAGCCGGCGTGAAGGCATTCCTCGGCATCGACCTGGGCATCGTCAACGTCGCCAGTGACAGCAAAGGCGAGACCCACACCGGCAAGAAGGTGCAGCGCA
>JANXQG010000627.1 GCA_025356915.1 Planctomycetota bacterium
TGATTGCCGGGATCGATACGCCCAGCGAAGGCAAAGTTTGGGTCCAACAGGAGTTGATTTCGGAGATGTCCGAGGGCCGCTTGGCGCACTGGCGAACCAGGCACGTCGGCTTCATCTTCCAGTTCTACCACCTGTTGCCAGTGCTTTCTGCCTACGAGAACGTGGAGTTGCCGCTATTGCTTTTGGGACTCTCGGCCGCGCAGCGTCGCCAACAGGTGATGACCGCGTTGGACTTGGTCGGGCTTTCCGACCGCATTCGCCATCGTCCGGGTCAACTCTCCGGCGGGCAGCAGCAGCGCGTGGGCATTGCCCGGGCGATCGTCACGGATCCGGCCCTGATCGTGGCCGACGAGCCGACCGGCGACCTCGACTCCAAGAGCGCAGAAGAAATCCTCGACTTACTCGTCGAACTCCGCAAAGCCCTACAGAAGACGATCCTCATGGTCACGCACGACCCCCGCGCTGCCCGCCATGCCGATCGCATCCTGCACCTGGAAAAGGGCCAGCTCGTCGAGCAGGCCGTGGTGGCATGATGGTTGCAAGGAGGCGAATCGCATGAAATATCTGCTCTTAATTTTCAAAAACGTCGGACGGAACCTGCTCCGCTCGCTGCTCACTGCGCTGGGGACGATGGTCCTCGTGCTCGTCGTCACGCTCGTTTGGTCGATCCTCAGTTTTATTGACAAGGCCACGGAGGAAAAGAGCAAGGACTTCAAGGCCATCGTGACCGAGCGCTGGTCGATGCCCAGCCGCATGCCGTTTGACTACGCACGGGTGCTTGCCGATGGCGCTGCGAGGCAGGACCATCCTGCTGACGTGCGGCCCACCGACTCGATGAGTTGGCAATTTTTTGTCGGTACGCTCGACAAGGAGAATCGTTCTTTTCGCAATACGATGTTCGGCTTGGCATGCAACCCCGACAAGCTGCTGACCATGATGGACGGCCTGGAGAACCTGCCTATCGGCCAGGAAGCGGATATGCGAGTTGCTGTAGATCGCTTGAAAGCGACGCGCGACGGCATCATCGTGGGGCACGATCATCTGAAGAATCTCAATGCCATCATCGGCAACTCGGCCGACGAAACGCTACAGAATCCGATCGGCCGCCGCTTCAAGCTGACCGGCATTGCCAACTTCACGAACTTGGATCTCGAATTCGAGATTGTCGGCGTCTTTCCGCCGGGCCGATACGATAACTTCACCGCCTTTAACCACGAGTACTATCAGGCGGTGCTGGAGTCTTTTCCCGGGTCGCACAGCGGGCGGCAGCACCCGCTGGCCGAGCGCAGCCTGAGCCTCTTCTGGGTGAAGGTGCCCGACAAGGACACCTACAACCGTATCGTCGACCAGATTGCGGAATCGCCTTACCTGAAGAATCCGGAGGTCAAAATCGAGTTGGCCTCGTCGGCTATCGGATCCTTCATTGAGGCTTATCGCGATATGCTTTGGGGTATGCGCTGGCTCCTGGCCCCGGCCTGCATCATCACGCTTGCCCTCGTGCTGGCCAACGCCATCAGCATCAGCGTTCGCGAGCGCCGCACGGAACTGGCCGTGATGAAGGTTCTCGGCTTCCGTCCCGGT
>JANXQG010000631.1 GCA_025356915.1 Planctomycetota bacterium
TCACAGGGCGTGCGCTCTTGGAGATAAGCGCGCAGGGCTTCAGCCGTTTCAGGCCACAGCGGGCAACTGCGATGCTTTTGACCTTTGCCCAGCAGGTTCACTTGCGGCGCGTCGTCAAGCCGCAGGTCGCCCACTTTCAGACTCCACTCGTATGTTGTCAATTGCCTTGGATCTCGTTAGACTAGTAGTATCAAACTGTTCATTGCGGAGGGACAATTATGCCTGTGAACATTGAGACTTAGGGAATCGACCAGCTTGGCGTTGGCGACCGTCTGGAATTGATCGAGCAGATTTGGGATACTTTGCCGGAGCAAATCGCGCCGGAAGATGTTCCGCCCTGGCATCTAGCCGAGTTGGCAAAGCGCCGCGAAGTCGCTGAAGGTCAACCGGGGCTGGGCAAGCCATTTCGAGACGTTCTTCGCGCGCTAGAGGGCGGTTCGTGAGCCGGCCAGTAATCCTCCGGCCGGATGCCGAACTGGATATCCAGATTACTTATATCGAGTTGGAGCAAGTGCGGACCGGCTTGGGAATGCAGTTTACTGCTCAACTTCGGGTGGTCCTTGAACGTATCGAATCAATGCCAGAGTTACATTTTATGAATAATCCGGGCTAAAGCCCAACCTACCATTACGCATGTTTCGCACCTAAAGCCGGAAGAGCTAAAAATATTGTGGGCAAAGGCGGGAAGTGCGATCGGCTGGGCCCGAGAAATCCTTTCAGTACAGAGAAGCATGACGAAAACAACGGCGATTTGAAGCCGTTGGGAAGATTGTCTTAACCATGACATACCCCGCAGATTCCGTACGGGAAGCTTTGCCTGACCGTCCGATCAAATTCTGGCGAAAGACACTGCTTTCGTCGCGGCGCATAGCTGTCGTGGCTTTAGGAATTGCCCTGCTTCAGGCGGTTCTCTATGGCCCTTCGCTGCTAGGCCAAAAGGTGCTGCTCCCGCTGGATGTTCTCGCCCAGCCGGGCGTCTATATTCCGGAAACGCCGGAAATCCGGAATACTGTCAAGCATAATTTCGTCCTCTCGGACCTCGTCTATATTGGAGAGCCAAGCCGCCGACTGCTTGCCAACGAACTTCGTGCTGGCCGCTGGTCGGTCTGGAATCCGCATCAATTTGCCGGCGCACCCTCGCTTGCGCCGCGATTCTCGCCTTTTAATCTTCTTTTGACCAGTTTCACGTCGCCAGTCATTATCGCCTGGGTCCAACTGCTGATCGCGGAAGTTGCGGCCGTAGGTTTCTATTGGTTTTGCCGAAGAGTTCTTGGAACCGGCTTCTGGCCCGCCGTCGTTACCGCATGGTGCTACCCGTTAACCGGCTTCTTCATCTTCTGGCAGGGGTATGGCTTGCCGATGACGGTTTGCTGGCTGCCCTGGCTGCTGCTGGCGGTCGATGCCGTGGTACGAGGCGGCACGCGCTGGGCCTGGCCGGGGATGGCTCTATGTACAGGGCTGGTCGTGGTCAGTGGCCAGACGGACGTGGCCGGCCAAGTATTACTGACCTCGGGACTTTTTGCCCTCTGGCGACTTGTCGAAGTACACAGGCAACACCTTTTCTCTGTTCGTGGCCAACAAGGACGCAGGCACACTCGGCGTACCGTCCGCCCCGCGGTCCAATTCGCAGTTTTTTCTGCTGCCAACGGCTTCTGGCGGACGGCACACGGAGTGTGCCTGGTACGTAGTCTGCGCACGGCACTATTATTGGCGGGGGGTTGGGGAGTTGGATTCCTGCTTGCCGCCCCACACTTGATGCCGATGCTTGAGTACACACGCACGGGCGCTCGCATGGAACGGCGCAGCAAGGGAGAAGAGGAACGTCCGCCGGTTGGCTTGGCTGCGTTGCCGCAAGTCGTCGTTCCGCACTTCTACGGCTCTACCGAAGTGGGGTTCTTTTCCGCTTTTCCTGCGAAACAGGGCAACCTGTTGGAGAGTTCGGCAACAGGCTATGCGGGATTGTTGGCAACACTCTTGATCGCCCCATTCGCCTTTTGTAGTCGGCGGCACCGATCGCTCAACTTGTTTTGGGTTCTGCTGGCCTTCGTGGCATTGAGTTGGCAGCTCGATATTCCAGGCATGGTTCAGTTGCTACGGTCGCCGCTCCTGAACATGATGTCGCACAACCGCTTTGTATTTGCGGCTGCGTTCAGCATCCTTGCGATGGCGGCCGTGGGGCTCGATGTTCTCGCTTGTGGCCAGTGGAACCGCCGCTGGTGGTTCGGCGTTCCCGTGGTCCTATTGGCCGTACTCTTGTTCGCTGCGGTTTTCCTGGCAATCGTGCCGCCGGAGCCTATTCGCTCGCAGCTCGCGCTGGCCGTGAGCCGAGGCCAGGCGGTTGGGCAGATTGCGAGCGTTGAGGCGGTTCGAGAAGTCCAAGGGAACTTCTTGCGAACCTATCTCGTTACAACCGGCCTCTGCGTGCTGGGGCTTGTCGGCTGGCTCTTGGTGTGGCGAAAGCCGCGAGTTCCGGGTTGGCTCTTGGCCGTGGCCGGCACGCTGATGGTGGCCGAATTGCTCTGGTATGGATATGGACGCTCTGCACAGTGCGACTGGTCGCTCTATTATCCCGAGATTCCTGTTCTCAAGCAGGTAGCTCAGGCGGCTGAGGTCAATCGCAGCCGAGTTATTGGTGCCGGACGTCTGGTGATAGCGCCGGCCGATCTGGCTCGCCGAGCGGGCCTGACCATTATTCGTGCCTACCGCGGCGAAGGCGATCCGGTGCTGGCATTGGTCCCCGGCTGTTTGCCCGCTACACTGGCTCAGACTCAGGGGCTGAGCGATGTCCGCGGCTATGACGCGGTCGACCCGGCTCGTTTTGTTAACCTGCTGCTAAAAGCAGCCGATCCACATTCGCCACAGATTTCCTACGCGCTGACGCAAATGATGATTCCGACACTTTTCGATCAGCCGAACGGTATTTTTCGGTTGCATCCGATCCTGGACATGCTAGGCGTCCGCTACTTGATCTTTCGTGGAGTACCCGTTGCGGGAATTCAGCCTGATTTCGCGGGAGAAGATTATTGGGTGCTGGAAAACCGCTTTGCGTTGCCTCGGGCGTTTGTTCCCCAGAGAGTGGAGACGCTTGCCGACGAAAAGAAGTGCCTGAACCAACTGGCCGATTTATCCTTCAATCCTCGGCAGGTGGCCTATATCGAGTCGGAACTCGCGACAGCGTTGCCTGCGGAATGCCGCGGCACGGCGGAAATTATCCGCGAAACGCCGACCGAGATTCTTATCTCCGCCACAATGGAAACCGCAGGCATGTTGGTTCTGGCGGATCGCTGGGACCGAGGGTGGAATGCCTATATCGAAGGCAAGCCAACGCCGATACGGCAGGTCAACTACGCCGTACGCGGGGTGGAATTACCTGCCGGCAAGTCCGAAATACTTTTCCGCTATGAGCCGGCAAGCATGACCCGGGGATTGTGGCTGGGCGGTTTGGCTCTTGTGATCATTTTGGTTAGTACATCTCGAACATATATTCGCCGCCGTGGGCCGGATTGCCGATGAGTTTGCGATTAGCAAGATCCACGACAAAATCCCAGGGGTATTCCAGTTGACTCTAGCCATTTGCGACCGAAAAGGCTAGAATAGTTGCATGCTACAGCTTCCTTTACTTGGAGGATTTCTGGATGTCTGAGTTGTTGATTCCGGATATTGATCCCAAAACCCTAACTTTGCTGCGCCAGTGGGCCGCAGATCATAGTCGCACCCTCGAGGACGAAGTACGGGTCATTCTACAGCAGGCAACCCGGGAATTATCGCGTTCCGCATGGAATCGGGCTGATTCAATCCGAGAGAGATTGGCTGCCACAGGTTGTGAATTCAGCGATAGTGCCGCACTGATTCGCGAGGGCCGTGATCGGTGACTCCACTCGTAATCGATGCCAGCGTAGGTCTCAAGTGGTTTCTGCCCGAGGTCCACTCAATAATTTCGCGCCGACTAACACTTGGCAACTTTGAGCTGAATGTTCCAAGCCTGTTCTACGTCGAAGTGGGCAACGCATTATGGATGAAAGCCCGCCGGAGTGAATTGACTCCCGCAGATGCAGAAACCATCTTTTCCGAACTTTCAGCCCTGCCGTTACTCCGCCACCCCGACGCTCCCTTGGCCGCGACGGGGCTTAACATGGCATTGCAGACTCAGCGATCAGTCTATGACTGCATCTACTTGGCACTGGCCATCCAATTGGGGACGCAAGTGGTCACAGCCGACGCACGATTCTGGAACAGCCTGTCCAATACGTATTGGTCAACCTCGATCTGCTGGATTGAAAACGTACCGTAAGACAGCTTTCTGCCGAGGACCAGTTGCGATTGATCGACGCATTGTGGGATGTGGTTCCTGCGGAGGCAGTCCCGCCTCTTCACGATGATTGGGCACCGGAGTTGGAGCGACGCGTAGCGGCACTTCAGACCGATTCCACCAGAACGGTGCCATGGACGACGATTCGTGACGAGGCACTGGCTCGGATCGACCACGAAAAATCCTATTGAATTCGATTCGGGTACTCGCGAGGATTTCAAGGATGCCCTCGATTGGTATGCCAAGCGAAGCCCCAGATCGGCTATTGGGTTTACTTCATTAAGGGGGGTGGATTTGGCCTTGTTCGTTAGGCCGATTGTGCCATAATTGGTTTTTCTCCGACTATGCTCAGCGCGGGCGCGAATAACGCTAACCCGAAGCGCAAGCGAGGCGAGTAAACCGTTACTTCGCTTGCGCTTCGGTTAGTGTGCTGTTGGCGCAAAACCGCAGAATGTGCCCGTGCCGAGTATACCTCCGACAAAGTGGATTTAGGAGCCGTCGTGCCCACTACGGTATCGCAGCAGTTCGCGCTTCTGGCCGATAAGGCCGAAGCCTACCTTAAAGATCAATCCTCGCGCAGTCCTGTTCGAATCCAGATCGGATCGGCCACTTGCGAGCAAGCCGCCGGTGCCGACGAGGTGTTTGACGAGTTTCGCAAGCACGTCGCCGCATCCGGACGTACCGACATCCTCTTGCATCGCACTGGCTGCACCGGCCGCTGTAGCCGCGAGCCGATCGTCGGCGTGTTCATTCCCGGCCAGATGCCGATCAAGTACGAACGGGTCGATCGCGACTTGGTTCACGATATTTTCACCTCCCATGTGCTCGGTAGTAAGCCGGTGCTGAAGCGGGTGCTTGATGGGCCGGTCGAGCGGATTGCCAAGTACGAAATCCTCACCTGCGGCAGCGAGCGCTGCTGTTGGAAAGGGAAGCCCTCGTTTGAAACGGCTATCCGCGAGAAGCTCGCCGCCGTCGGTGTTCCCGAGGACGACGTGCGTGTGACGGTCGGCAGTTGCTTCGGCGCTTGCAATGCCGGTGACGAGCAGAACCGCTCGCATATGCTTGTCCGGCCCGACAAAATCCTCTATCGCATCGAGAACGAGTCCGATCTGGACGAAGTGGTTCGC
>JANXQG010000660.1 GCA_025356915.1 Planctomycetota bacterium
GTCGAGCGCGCCATGGAACGCTGGACCACCCACGAGAATCTTGATGTGCGAACCCCGAGAACTGCTACGTACGACCGAGATCGTGTCACGGAGCACAGGCAGTTGAACCGGTAAAGCCGCCGACAGACAGAGAACGTCGACCGCGATCGAATCAAGCACGTCGAGGAGAGTGTCTGCGGGGACATCGCCGCCGAGATGAATGGTCCGCCAGCCGTCCAACTCGAAGAAGTCAGCAACGACTTGCGTTCCCAGATCGTGACGGTTACCGGCGACGGCGGCGACAAGCACCGTTTTACCGCGAGCAAAGCGGGCGTGTCCCCGCTCGACGAGTTGGCTCATCAGCCGCCGCGCCGTGACCGATGAGAGATGCTCGTCGGCAATGGAAATCTCATTAGCCACCCACATCCGCCCAATCTCCTTCTGGGCCGGAACGATCACCCGGAGATAAAGATCGTGGACCGCGTGTCCTTGTGCAGCGGCACTCAACACGATCTGACTGGCACGGCGACCGTCGCCTTCAAGTACGGCCGTCAAGTACTCGGCGACCAAATGTCGAAACTGTTCCTCGCCAAGCGACTCAACCGAGGCTTCCTTTCCGGGAGCGTCGAAGGTTTCCAGCGCGCAATCCATATAACCGGCTGCTATGGCCTGCACCTTTTCCGGAAGTTCTTCCAGAAAAACGTCGCGAAGATAGACGAGTCCCTGGCGAAAGTGGGCTGAATCAATGCCCCTCGGGCCAAGCGCCGAACGCGCCCACTGGACTTGGTCAACGAAAATCTCGGGGTGGCCGATGGCGATTGCCGATGCTAGCTCCTCGACTCGGGCGGCGAGCCAGTGCTGCCAGCCGGAAAACGGGTCCGTTCCAAATCCTTCCTTCGCGAATGGCTCATGCTCCAAGAGTCGCCAGGCGGCGTCGGCCGCGATGGCTCGGCCACTTTTCGAGAGGATCGCGGCCAGAAAGCCGCTCTCGGGTTTGATGCAAGTTGCGTTTGTGTCGTTCATGATCTGCGTATATCCTCACCGTTGCTCGAATTCTGTCCGAGCAATTCGCGGAGTCGTATCAAGCCGCAGCGGACGCGGGTCTTGACGGTTCCAAGCGGCATACTCGTCGCTGCAGCGATTTCACTGTGCGACATGCCTTGTTCGAGCGAGAGTTCCAAAATCATTTGATCCTCGCGACGCAATTGATGCATCTGTTTGCGGACGCGAGAAACTTCTTCATTGCGTTCGACAACGTCGTCTGCGGGAGCGGCAGCCACGTCCACGCTCGTCTCGGTTGAGAGCGAAACAAAATCCAACCTCTTGCGGCGACGGAAGCGATCAATCAACCGCCGCTTGGCAATCATGGTGATATAGGTCGACTCGGAACTCAAGGTGCTATCGAAACGAGCTGCGTTTCGCCAAATCTCAATGAAAATTTCTTGAACGGCGTCTTCGGCGTCGGAGAGGTTCGGCGTGCTTCGTCGCGCCAACGACCACACCAGCCCGCGGTAAGCGGCCAGGCACTCATCGACAGCAGTCGCCTCGCCGGCGGCCACTCTTTGCAGAATATCGTTCGCCACCACACCGATCCTGGGGGATCAAGCCTAGAAATCCCCACCTTGCCGATTTGAAACACTGCGAGATCGCCGTCGAAGACCCTGAGGCTCTGGCCCCGAGCCTGGGAATCCGAGAAAAAATCTCGAAATCGCGTTCTCGTCGAAAAACACGAAGTGGGAGTCTTCCTGCGCGGTCTCATGGTAACGGATCCCGCGCGATTTCATAACCAACCATGTGAGACCCTAAGTCTAGTGGGAGAGGATAACGCTGTCAACCATGTGCTTAGTCCGGGTATAGTCCGGTGGCGGCGAAGGGTCCGATTGGCCCAAGTCTCTCGCCATCGCCAGGATCTGAGTGGGGGGCGGGTCGAAAAAGCGGACAATTCGGTTATTTCTGAGATCGCCAGCATAGATCAGTGGAATGGGGATGTCGTGACGCAAGACCCACCCCATGTGGCCGTGAAGGAAGGCGGCAATGCGGCGAAGCAACGGCACTTGCTTGTTCAGCGGCTGGGGAGAATGCGGGTCTTCTTCGTCATCGCTGTGCTGGTGGTGGCAGCGATGTACCGTAACCCAATAGGTCACGGGTCCTTGTGCAGCCATCGAACCGGCCGCCGCCATCGCAATCTGCAAGGCAGGATGGGCTTCAAAGGAATGGTGTGCGTAATACCGATGAAAGCCAATCGAAATACCTAAACAGCCAGTAACGACCCACATCGCAAGCAGAAAGACAATGCCAAGGACCGCAACGTGAGGCTGGACTAAAAACCAGCCAACAATCGCCAGAAACGGAAAGGCCGTCCAAACCAAGAAATGAAACCGTTGTCTTGCCACGAGTCGCTCAGCGGGTACGAAGCGACGATTGCGATTTTGCGGCTCAACAGCCTGTATGCCCGTTTCGATGCTATTCATGGAAGGTTATTCGCCAAGTGACGACGGACGGATTCAAAATCCGCCGTCTACCCGATCGCATTGCATGACCACAGACAAGGTCACTTGCAACGGCAAGATCGAGCAGCGATAATGTCCAAGGGTGACTTCGGCGGAAAGTGACATGAAAATCGCAATTATTGGTTCTGGCATCAGCGGGCTGCTTGCGGCCCGGCTACTTGCCACCGACCACGACATCCAGGTTTTCGAGGCCAACGACTACGCGGGCGGGCATACGAACACCGTCTCGTTCGAGGCGTTCGGGCGCCAGTTCGCTGCCGACACGGGCTTCATGGTCTTCAACGATCGAACTTATCCTAACTTCGTCCGCCTGCTCCAGAAGTTGGACGTCCCGGCGCGGATTAGCGATATGAGCTTCAGCGTGCGATCTGACAAGATCGGGCTGGAATACCAAGGCAGTTCCCTGAACGGACTATTTGCCCAACGACGCAATCTCTTGCGTCCGTCGTTCTACCGCATGCTCCGTGATGTGCTTCGCTTCAACCGCCAGTCGCTCGAATTGTTGCAGGGCGAAGACAACGATCTGGAGTTGGGCCAGTATTTGGACGAGAACCGCTATAGCCGGGAGTTCATCGATCACTACTTGATTCCCATGGGGGCGGCCATCTGGTCGGCCCCGCCTGAGCGGTTTAGGCAGTTCCCGGCGCGATTCATCGTCAACTTCTTCAATAATCATGGGCTCCTCGCCGTGCGTGGTCAGCCGCAGTGGAAGACGGTGCAAGGCGGCGCGGCACGCTATGTTGAAGCGATCATTCGGCCCTTTGCGGACCGCATTCGTTTGAATTCGCCGGTCGTCTCCGTGCAACGCTACCCGGAGCGCGTAGTCGTTACCACGAAACAAGGCGGGCCCGAGGATTTTGATGCGGTGGTCCTGGCCGCACACTCCGACCAGTCGCTGGCCATGCTGGCCGATGCCAGCCAAGCCGAGCGAGAAATCCTGGGCGCGATCCAGTACCAAAGGAACGAAACCGTTCTGCACGTCGATTCTTCGCTGCTGGCCGACTGTCGCCGGGCTTGGGCTTCATGGAACTACCGGATTCCCAAGGAAGAAGGCCGGCCCGTAGTGCTGACCTACAACCTGAATCGACTCCAGGGGCACGTTTCGCCGGACCCGATCTGCGTCACGTTGAACGCAACTCGCTGGATCGACGAGAAGAAGATCCTTGCACGCATCGAATACCATCACCCAGTCTACAGCCGCGATGCCCTCGCGGCGCAGAAGCGATTTCACGAGATCAACGGCAGGAACCGCACGTACTTCTGCGGTGCGTATTGGGGGCACGGCTTTCACGAAGACGGTGTCAATAGCGCGCTGGCCGTCGGCCAATCCTTTGGCAAGCGGGTGGACTTATGTTAAGAAGTTGCCTCTATCAAGGTTACGTCCAACATCGGCGGCTGAGCCCTGCGGAGCACATCTTCCGCTATGGGCTGTACATGATGTACTTGGACCTCGAAGAACTGCCCGTATTGTTGGAAGGGCAGTACGGTCTGCATCAGGCACGATTCTCGCCCGCCTCGTTCTGCCGCGGCGATCACCTGGGCGATCCTTGCGTCCCCCTGGTTGATGCAGTTCGGGGTTTGGTTGAAGACCGCACTGGCTGGCGCCCGGTCGGGCCGATTCGCCTGCTCACGCTCCTGCGCAACTGGGGCCATTATTTCAGTCCGTTGAATCTGTATTATTGCTTCGACCGAGCCGGGCAGGCCGTGGATGCCGTCGTGGCCGAAGTGACCAACACCCCCTGGCACGAGCGGCATTGGTACGTGCTTTGGCATGGCAATCGTTTCGGTGAACCATCGCAGTTGCACTTTCGCCAACCCAAGGGCTTTCACGTGTCGCCCTTTATGAACATGGACATGCAATACGAATGGCATTTGCACGAGCCCGGCGAGCAACTGAGCGTCGCGATCATCAATGCCCGAGGCGATGAACGGCTGTTCGACGTCAGTATGGTCTTGAAACGTCAGGAGTTGAGTCGCGGGACGATGCTGCGCGCGTTGGCGAGCCATCCCTGGATGACGGGACGGGTAGTCCAGGCTATCTACTGGCAGGCGTTTCGGCTATGGTGGAAGAAATGCCCGTATTATCCCCATCCGAATTCTGACGATTCATCAGAGGCACGGCGACCATGAAAGAAGTCCCTCCGCAAGCCGTTGAGCAGTCGAAAGCCCGTGGAGGGATTCTCGATAGTTCACTGCGCCGCCTCGTTTGGCGTCGATTGGAGAAGCTCGAAGTCGGACGCCTTGTGGTTGACGATGGCGCCGAACGCCGGGAATTCGGACACGCGGGTGAGGAGTCTCTGGCGGCCAAGATCGAGATTCTGGATTCTCGGTTCTACCGCCAAATGGTCTTTGGCGGTAGCCTCGGCGCAGCCGAGGCATATATCCAAGGATTCTGGAAATGCGACGACCTGGTCAGCCTGGTGCGGGTCTTCTGTCGCAATGCGGCAATTTCCACCGGCCTGGAACGCGGTCCAGCACGTATTTTTAGCCCGCTAGCCAAAATTGGTCATTGGTTGAGGCGCAACACTTCGTCAGGAAGCCGCCGCAATATCAAAGCCCACTACGACCTGGGCAACGACTTCTTTTCGCTGTTCCTCGACGAGACCAAGGCCTATTCTTGCGCGATTTTTCCGCAGCCCCAAAGCACGCTCTATGAGGCGTCGGTGGCCAAGTTCGACCATATCTGCCGCAAATTGGCCCTCTCGGCCGTCGACCACGTGTTGGAAATCGGATCAGGCTGGGGCGGTTTTGCCATCCACGCCGCACGGAACTACGGTTGCCGCGTCACCACAACCACGATCTCCCGGAAACAGTACGATTACACGCGGCAACAGGTGGAGGCATCCGGCCAGGCAGACCGCATTACTGTGTTGTACGAAGACTATCGCGTGCTCAAGGGGTCGTACGACAAGCTCGTCTCGATCGAGATGATCGAGGCCGTGGGCTATCAGTACTTTGACACCTATTTTCGTGTTTGCTCCGAGAGGCTAAAACCAGATGGCGCGATGCTCCTGCAGGCAATTGTCATTCCCGACCAGCGTTTCGATCGTTATAGGCGGTCGGTGGACTTCATCCAGCGATACATTTTCCCTGGTGGCTGCC
This sequence comes from Planctomycetota bacterium, assembly GCA_025356915.1. Classification (GTDB taxonomy): domain Bacteria; phylum Planctomycetota; class Planctomycetia; order Pirellulales; family Thermoguttaceae; genus JANXQG01. The sequence goes on from JANXQG010000660.1 coordinate 5,592, forward strand.
TGCCGTCGGTGGGGGCCATCTGCCAGTCGCTTGGTCGCGTCACTGATTGTCAACTTTCTCACTTGGAGGACATTACTCCCCATTACGTTGAGACCTTGGCACTCTGGCGGCAGCGATTCCGCGCGAACCTCGACCAGGTGAGAAACCTGGGATTCTCCGAGGAGTTCATCCGAACCTGGGAGTTCTACTTCTGCTATTGTGAAGGCGCGTTTCGCGAGCGGGTAATTGGCGACGTACAGATCTTGCTGACGAAACCAGCGTGGCGTCACTCCGTCGATTCTCCTGTCGTCGGATAGTTTGTGGCGGTCAACGGCGACAGTCCGGAGCGGGTTGATGGTCCGATGGAAAAAGCTCCTGAACTTCACTTGTTTCCAAATTGGATGGTTTGCTTGCGCCATCGGCGCGACGGGCGGCAGGCCGCTGCTGGGACCGCTGGTGGTCGGCGTCCTCCTGACACTGCAATTTACCCTGGTGCCCAGTCCCGGTAAACAATGCCGTTTTGTGCTGACAGCGACGTTGCTCGGTTGGCTAGTCGACTGTGGCCTTGCCACCGCCGGTGTATTTACCTTCCCTTTCGGCAGTGGGCTCGCTGGGCTCTGCCCTCTTTGGATGGCCACGCTTTGGGCGAACTTCGCCGGTACGCTTCACCTATCCCTCGACTGGCTACGTGGGCGCTACTGGCTGGCGTCAGCGCTGGGTGCCTGCGGCGGATCCTTGGCTTACTATGGCGGTCAGCATTTTGGCGCCCTGCTGCTTGGTAACAACGCCAGCCTCAGTCTTCTCGCAATCGCCGTCGAGTGGGCCCTCGTAACACCAACGCTCGTCTATCTCTCAGAAGTCGGCAGTCTGGATGGCTTGAAAACGTAGCACTATTCTCTCTGCTACTGGCTTTGACATTTGTGAGTTCCGGTCTTCCGTGGGGGTGGGGCAATTCTGGGCGAACACGGACGTGACAATACACAGCACCGCGCAGCTCGGTTCTACAAGATGGAAGAAAGTCAGATTTCTCCAGGAAGTGTGGTTGAACGCAAAAGGCTGGCTGATTAGTCCCTGAGGAAGTGGCACGTGGATCCGCCAGGATGTTTCTGAAGGTAGTCTTGGTGGTAATCCTCGGCTTTCCACCAGGGACCGGCGGGGGTGATCTCGGTGACGATGGGCTTCTTCCACTTGCCGGAGGCGTCGACTTCAGCTTTGACCTTTTCCGCGATTCTTTTCTGCGCCGGACTGTTGAAAAAGATGGCGCTGCGGTATGAACTGCCCTTGTCATTACCCTGGCGGTTCAGAGTGGTGGGATCGTGGATGCGGAAGAACAATCGCAGCAGCGTCTCAAAGCTGGTCTTTGCCGGGTCGAACCGGATCTGGACGGCCTCGGCATGGCCTTCGTGGTTTTCGTACGTGGCCTGCCACACAACGCCGCCGGTGTATCCCACTTCGGTGGCGATCACGCCCGGCTGCTGGCGCAGGAGTTCTTCCATACCCCAGAAACATCCACCCGCGAGGGTGGCGATTTCCTCGGCTGCCTTAGGAGCCGGGCGACCCAACAAGGGGAGGGAGCTGCCATAGCCTTCTTTCTCCAGGTCATCGATGGGGATGAATCGGAGAGATGCCGAGTTGATGCAGTAGCGCAAACCGCCCTTGTCCGCGGGGCCGTCATCAAACACGTGCCCGAGGTGGGAATCCGCATCCTTGGAGCGGACCTCGGTGCGGATCATGCCGAGTTTGGTGTCCCGCTTCTCGACCACCCGAGCACCATCCACGGGTTGCGTGAAACTGGGCCACCCGCAGCCGGAGTCGAACTTGTCCTTGGACGAAAATAGGACTTTGCCACTGACGATGTCGACGTAGAGACCTTCCCGGTGTTCGTTCCAATATTCATTGTGAAAAGCGGGTTCCGTGGCGGAATCCTGGGTCACATGATATTGCAAGGGACTCAACGTGTGTTTCAATTTCTCTTTATTGGCCTTGCGATCGGTCACGGGCCCCTCCTTTCTAGATATGGTTGGGGTCGCCGAGAAAGCTGCCAGCCCGATGGTGGCAGCAACGGCTACAAGCAGAAAAAATCCAAAATATTTCGGTGTACTCATCGTTGGCTCCTGGAACTTCTAGCACCTTAGGACCGGCGAATCAATAAGTGTCGGGTTTTCGGAACGTACTCATCTCGCTCCGCGAGATGGAATGCATCTCGCAGAGCGAGATGAGTACAGTTATTGATTCGCCGGTCCTTA
>JANXQG010000678.1 GCA_025356915.1 Planctomycetota bacterium
TGTTCGACCCGTAGGCAAATCAATGGCGGGACCGAAACGCACGCGGATCGGTAATTATCGTCCGCTATTCCGACGATTTCGTCATGGGAGAAACGGTTGTCGACACCTTTTCTGCTCCCCACTTTTGAGGCACATTTCGTCATTTCGTCCTCTGACCCTAGCAGGCCAGGAGAACTGCAAAGTCCAACGCGAAGGGGTCAGGGCCATGTTTTCGGGCAAGGATCTCAGGTGAATTTCATACGTTTTCGCCGAAAAATGGACCGGACCCAGGACTTTGTAGCCCTCCTGCCTAGCAGGCAAGCTGGTCCTACGCTAGAATGTTTGGACTTTGATACCCCCATGGATCAAACAAGGAAACAAAAGACATGATTGTCACAACCAAGCAACTGTTTGCACACGCCTACGGCAAGTACGCCGTAGGTGCCTACAACATCAACAACCTGGAGCAGACCGTGGGCCTGTTCCGGGGTAACTTGGGCAAGTCGGATTCCAATAGCGACCCGACAAAGCCGACGGTCAGCGCGCCGTTCATCATCCAGATTTCCCGCGGTGCCAGGTCGTACAGCGACAAGCGGTTTTTGGAAGCTATGATCCGCGCGGCGGAAGAGGTTTTTCCGGAGGCCATCTTCGCTGTCCACCTCGATCACGGTACGGAAGAGGTCTGTTACGACTGTATCAGCAGCGGCTTCTATAGCTCGGTGATGATTGATGCCTCGCACGAGCCGTTCGAGAAGAACATCGAGATCACGAAGCGGGTCACCGATCGTGCCCACGAGAAGGGCATTTCCGTTGAGGCTGAATTGGGTCAGCTCGGCGGTATCGAAGAGGACATCGTAGGCAGCGTCTGCCTGACCGAGCCTGACCAAGCGGCCGAGTTCGTCGCCAAGTCTGGCTGCGACTCGCTCGCCGTGGCGATCGGCACTTCGCACGGGGCCTTCAAGTTCAGCGGCAGCCAGGGCCTGCGGATGGATCGTATCGCCGAGATCAAGAATGTTCTGTCCAAGAACTTTCCCATGGTGATGCACGGTTCCAGCAGTGTGCCCAAGGAATGGGTTGACCGCATCAACGCGGCGGGCGGCCAGATGAAAGGCTCCAGCGGTGTTGATGAAAACCAATACCTGCCGGCCGCCAAGCTAGGCGTTTGCAAGGTGAACATCGACACCGACGGCCGCCTGGTCTGGTGCGCAATCCACCGCGAGGCGTTCCGCGACGACCCCGCGAACTTCGACCTCCGTCCGCCAGGGAAGGTCTTCATCAAGGCCTATGCCGACTATATCGCCCACAAGAACAGCAAGCTCGGTTCGGGCGGTCAGTTGGAGAGCTTGCGGGCTAGCCTGAAGAAATAGTCCGGCGAAGTGAAACTCTGGAGCACGGAGTACTCAATACCGAGTACTCCGTGCTTTTTTCACGCTTGTCGGTTTTTGATCAGAACGACGGAATTTCCGCGGGCGTTGTAGACGACGTCATCCATGAACGCCCGCATCAGCAGGACGCCGCGACCACTGGGCTTCGTCAGGTTGGCCGGGTCCGTGGGATCGGGCAAGATCGTGGGGTCAAAGCCTGGGCCCTCGTCGCGGATCACGAAAACGGCTCGATCAAAAGAAAAATCCGCTTCAACTTCAATGCGTCGCTCCTGGTAAGGCGACTGGCCACGGCGCGTGTCAATCGTCTTGTAATAGGCTTCCAGATTCCGCTCGCGCAGTTCCGACCCGACTTCCAGGTTTCCGTGATAAAGGGCGTTGGCCAGGGCTTCTTCAAGGGCGACGCCGATGCGGTTCCGTTCGTTGTCGCCCCACAGGCCGAATTGCGCGGCCCCGTCCTGCAAGTACTGGATCAGAGGCGCAAACAACAGCCGATTGTTCTCCAGGCAAAAGGTGCTCTGGTGCCTCGTCATGCGACCGAGCAGCCAGACTTGGCTCCGCTTGCATGAGGATATTGCGAGCAGGCGATGGATTGTCTCGCGTAGGTCGCTCGCAATGGACTCCTTGGGCACGTAGCTGGCCGCTCCCTGGCGGATGGCCTCCAGGGCAATGCTTTCGCTGCCGTGCGATGTCATGAGAATCACCGGAACGAGCGGATACCGCTTCCGTACGGCGGTGAGAAGTTGCAGTCCGTCAAGTTCCGGCATCAACAGATCCGTGACGATGATGTCGGGTACGGCGTGCGCTAGGGTTTCCAAGGCAGCCAAGCCATGGGCGGCATAGGCGATCATCCAGCCCGCCTCCTGCGCAAGCAAGCCTCCTACGAAAGATCGATCGACCGACGAATCGTCGACAATAAGTATGGTTGGCATGGGTATTCCGCAGTTGTCCCCTTCGTAGTCCCGCCAACTTTAGGCGGTGTTTCGCCAGGATTCCGGCTAAAACGAGCCGAAACGGAGCTGGTATGGCTACAAGTATTCACATTGCGAGCCTAGAACTAGACTGTCCGCGGTTGAGATTGTCCCAATCCATACCAACCCGAAGCACAAGCGAGGCAACGACTTAGCAACCTCGCTTGCGCTTCGGGTTAGTGTCAGCCTCAACCGCGAGCAGTATAGAAGAGCCACTTCTTTCCGCGAGCATTCTAAGTGTATCATTACCAATCTACGAGTCAATACACCAGGAGATGCAAAATCCAAGGCGAAGGGGTCGGGTCCATGTTTTCGGGCAAGGATCTCGGGTGAAATTCATACGTTCTCGCCGAAAAATGGACCAGACTCCAGACTTTGCAGTTCTCCTGGCCAATACTCCTGAGACAATCCTCCTGCCTCCCCTTGTCTCATGCCTGTTGTCCGACTATTATCGATTCTTTCTCAGAATCTGATTTTTGGGAGTTTGCAATGCGTCATGTGCTTTCCGCAGTGGTCCAAAACGTACCGGGTGTGCTCTCGCACATTTCTGGCATGTTGGCCTCGCGTGGCTATAATATTGATAGTCTCGCAGTCGGCGCGACAGAAGACCCCCAGCTTTCGCGAATGAGCTTCGTTGTCGTCGGCGATGACAGCGTGTTGGAGCAGGTACGAAAGCAATTGGAAAAAATCGTGACGGTTGTCCGTGTCGATGATATCGGCTCCCAGGACCACGTCGAACGAGATTTGATGCTGATCAAGGTCTCGGCCCCCGCTGGCCGCCGAGCGGAGATTTCGCAATTGGCGGAGATTTTCCGCGGCCGAATCGTCGACGTGGCCCCGGAAGCCATGATCATCGAAATTGCGGGGCAGGACCGAGTTCGCCCGCATCTGTTCTGCC
>JANXQG010000077.1 GCA_025356915.1 Planctomycetota bacterium
CCGGGGTGGCCCATAATGGCAAAGCCCAGCGTACTCTTTCCCGAGCCGTTGGGACCCATCAGGGCATGGATTTCGCCGCGACGAATCGAGAGGCTGACTCCTTTCAAGATCGGCTTGCCCACTACTTGGACGTGCAGATCGCTGATCGCCAAAACGTCACTCATGTCTCGCTTTTCTTCCCTGGTGCCTTGAACTGTTGCTGATGAAATACCAGCGGTGTTTCTTCCACATCGACGTAGCCGGAATGATGCGCTAGCGGCAACTCATCGGGTGCCTTGACGCCGGGACCAAACCAGCGGTTCCAAAACCCGCCCTGTTGCGTAGGCGTCTCACCTACATTTTCTTCGTAGCTTGGGCGTCCCGCCTGGGTCTCTTCGTAACGTAGGCGTCCCGTCTGCGTGGAATCTTCCTGCGGCCGGGTAATCTTCTGGCCCATGATCTTGTCCTGAAGACGCATGAGGCCCTCCAGGAGCGACTCGGGCCGCGGGGGACAACCCGGCACGTACACATCGACTGGCACAATCAAGTCGATGCCTGGGACAATGTTGTACCCAAATTCATAGTAAGGACCGCCGCCGATCGTACACCCTCCCATGGCGATCACATACTTCGGATCGGGCATCAGTTCCCAAAGCCGCCGCAAGCGACTCGCCATTTTGTAGTTGACCGTGCCGGCGACGATCATCAGGTCCGACTGCCTCGGACTGGCCCGGAAGGCTCCGGCACCGAAACGATCGAGATCGTAGCGACCGGCCCCCGCGCCCATCATTTCAATGGCACAGCAGGCGATGCCGAAGGTCATCGGCCACAGGCTCGCTTGACGCGACCAGTTGATCGCCTGTTCGAGCGAGGTCGTCATTACATTAGGGTCAAATCTTCCTTCAATCCAAGGCTGAGTCATGCATCCGTTCCCGGTTACGTGAAATGTGGGATAAACCTGTTAGTATAGCCCTTCATGGACCGATTTGAAACCGACAATCACCCCCACCGTTAAGCCGACATTGTGTCAGCTCCAAATCGTTGCCAATAAGCTCGGAGAACATCATTCTCTCCATCGTGCAAATATTGTGGTCTTCTTCGGCCAGATTCGGATAGGGGCAAGCATGGGTAGTAAGAGTGGAGCATTCATCCGAAGACCCCACGGTAGCAGGGATTCGCCGTTGATTGAGCAGTTCGGCGAGCGACTGTAGCCTTTCGGCTGGCGTGCTCCCCTCTATTTGGGAAGCATAACCCGAGGCCAAGGCTCGCGAAATCCGCCGCAACACTTCCCGGCCCAGTTTCTCGTCACCGACAGTCCGAATCTCCCGCCAGAGGGTCAGGGCCAGATCGGTGAAGTTTGAACCTGTTTGACGTAACCCTCTGTCAGTAAGGGAGTAACGGTGCTTAGGGCGGCCACGGCCAGCGCGAATCGCTTCGCGCTGAATCATCGACTGGCTCATAAGCCGAGTCAGACGCTGACGCACGGCCGTCGCCGTAACTTCCATCGCATCGGCCAGTTCAGTGACGCTCAAAGGACCAGCAATGCGAATCAGGTCCAGCAAGTCAGCATCAGAATTAGGGGCTTCCACACTCATGGTTATCCCATCCTATACTCTGCAAGGTTTGATGTGATCCGAATCGTAGCGATTTCGTACCATTCTTGACCGTTCACAGTACGATTCGTTCGAGCATTGTCCAAGGCAATCCACGCTATGCGACAAGCATGGCGGATGGCTCATTTCCACACTGGCTCCCCAGGCCAAATGTAATCATGACACTAAGGGTATCATACGCGGGGTCGTTAATTTTAGCAAGTGTTGTTGTGAAAATGAATTTGGAAAGAATTTTCCGCCCTTCCGATTCTGGGTGCGGAACGCGAATAATTGAGCGCAGCGAGCCTCACCAATTCTGTTGCGGTCCGCTTTTGGTAGGGCTCGTTTCACTCTCCCCACCTATCTCTGCACAGAAAACCGGAAAAGCCAAATTTTTCGGTGCAGGGAGGCCCCGATTGCGATAGAAGAGACCACAACGCTCCGAGTGGGAGTCAAACGATGAAAACCGAAGCGGGGCTTTCAGTTACGCTTTCTTTCCGAGGGAAATAATCCTCCACGATCGAGTAAAATTCTTGTGCACTTGCAACCTTGCTCACCTTGGCCCGAAATGCCCTGGCACCAGGGCGACCGTTGGCATAGCAGCAGGCAAATTTGCGCATGAGCACCGTACCTTGCTGCTGACCAAATTGCTCGGTCAGGAGGCGAAAGTGTTCGATCAGCATCTCGCGCTGCTCGGCCAAGCTGGGATCCGGTGGAATTGGCTCGCCGCACAGAGCTGCCTGGGCTTGACGAAAAAGCCATGGCCGGTTGAGCGCGGCACGGCCAATCATCACTCCGTCAATATCGTAGCGTTGGAATGCCTCGACGACGGTCTGAGGTGTGGAGATATCACCGTTGCCGATCAGAGGAATACGGTGCAGATACGGCTTGATACGAGAAATCTCTTCCCAATCGGCCGAACCACGGAGCATGTCGGCAGCCGTGCGGCCGTGGACCGTTAACGCGGCCCCGCCGGCACCTTCGACCGCCTGGGCTACATCGCAGGCGTTGATTGTATCGTGGCACGCGCCGAGTCGAATCTTGGCCGTCACCGGCGTCGGGGAGCAGGCATTGGCTACGGCCGCCACGATCTGAGCGATGCGGTCGGGGTAACGCAGGAGATACGATCCACTATGGGCCTTTTCGGCAACATCGGTAACCGGGCAGCCAAAATTAATATCCACTATGCTGACGTGAAATTCGTGGGCTAACTGCCGGCCAACTTCCGCCATGAGCGCAGGATTGTTGTCCCAGATCTGCGTTGCCAGCGGTCGAGGCTCGTCCAAAACGCCCCAGAGCCGCTCGGGCGGTCGGTCGTAGCGGGAGTCGATCTCCAAGAACCCTCGCGCGCTGAACATTTCCGTGGCCAGCAATCCAACACCGCCATACCGCCTTACTACTTGCCTAAAGGCGTAGTTGGTGAATCCGGCCATGGGGGCTAGCAGAATCGGCGGATCAATGACCAGCGAGCCAATTTTCAGCGGACGAACCATGGGAGCGTGGAGCGTGGAGCGTGGAGCCGATTTCCGGTGTCGATACTCGGCTGTGGTTTAGCGATTTGGATTTTTGACGGTAGGTTTATCTGGGACCAGAGGAATGGCCGATTCCTGCGGCGGGGCCAGTCTTGGTTCCTCGGGATCATTGCTCCGAAGCGGATTGGGAGGTGCAACCACCGAAGACGAATTAGCGGGCGCGGTTTCTTCGGCCCGGACGGCGGTCACTGCTTCCGTCGCTTGCCCAGCAACCCTACCCGGCCGCGCTGCTGGCGTTGGTAGGCTCGGAATGGCAGGTGGGGCGACCGGGCTACCAAACACGTATACTGCTGTCGTCGGCAGCGGCGCGACCAACTGGCCGACCGGCCGATTTAGCTTGATCAACATGCCGACGAGGAGGTCGGGCGTCGTCTGCGGCGAAACTATCACAAGGGCATAATCGGCGATGTCGTGGTTATACCGACAAACGGCAGCCAGAAAAGCCCGTTGCTGTAGAAGCTGGG
>JANXQG010000038.1 GCA_025356915.1 Planctomycetota bacterium
ACCCTCGGCCCCAAAGGCCGCAATGTGGTTATCGACAAGTCCTGGGGATCCCCCACCATCACCAAAGACGGCGTTACGGTTGCCAAAGAAATCGAACTGGCTGACAAATTCGAAAACATGGGCGCTCAGATGGTCAAGGAAGTGGCCAGCAAGACCAGCGACATGGCCGGCGACGGCACCACGACCGCAACCGTTCTTGCCCGCTCGATTTACGAAGAAGGCCAGAAACTGGTCGCAGCCGGGAACAACCCGATGGCCATCAAACGCGGCATCGACAAGGCCATTGAAGTTGCGGTCAAAGAACTGCACAAGATGAGCAAACCCACCAAAGACAAACGCGAAATCGCCCAGGTCGGTACCATCTCCGCCAATAACGACGAGACCATCGGCAACATCATTTCCGAAGCCATGGAAAAAGTCGGAAAAGAAGGCGTTATCACTGTTGAAGAAGCCAAGGGCATGGAAACCACCCTGGAAGTCGTCGAGGGCATGCAGTTTGACCGCGGCTACCTTTCTCCCTATTTTGTGACCGATCCCGAAAAAATGGTTGCCTCGCTGGATGATCCGTTTATCCTGATCAACGAGAAAAAAGTCAGCAGCATGAAAGATCTTCTGCCCATCCTGGAGCAGGTCGCCAAAATGGGAAAACCCCTTGTGATTATCGCCGAAGATGTTGACGGCGAAGCCCTGGCCACCCTTGTGAGCTCGCTTGTCCCACCCTACCCCTGAACCGCTGATGTCCCCGGTTGCTTCCTCCACCCTGCCAATGCTAAGCTGATGAGACCATGTCCGCGAGCAGTTCTGAAACTTTATTGATCTCTCGCATCCGCGCCGGCGAGCCTGACGCATGGAACGAAGTCATTGCGCGCTATGAAGGCCGGTTGCTGGGCTTCGTCGCCCGTCGGGTAGTCAGTCGGGCCGCGGCCGAAGATCTGGTCCAGGAGACCTTTGTCGGATTCCTCAACAGTTTACCGAACTATGATCCCGATCAATCGCTGGAAGGCTATTTGTTCTCCATCGCGGCCCACAAGCTGACCGACCTCCTGCGTCATGAAGGCCGCCGGCCCACGATGCCGCTGATAGCTGAGGAACGCAGCGACGGCTGGCAACCGGTTGACCGCGGTCGCCGTGCCAGCAGCATCGTCCGCAGCCATGAGCGGCACGGCCTGGAAGAAACCGCGCTGGTCAAAGCCCTTCGCGAGATAATCGCCCATTGGCGCCGTCAAGGGCAATGGGAGCGACTGCAATGTATCGAACTGCTTTGGGTCCGCGGCTGGTCGAATAAGGATGTCGCCATGCGGCTGGGCATTTCCGAGCAGACCGTGGCCAACTATAAGTTTGAAACGATCGCCCGACTGCGCTCCGCCGTTCGTGGCCAAGGGCTGCCGGAGGAGGTTTTCCCCGAACTATACCAATAGAATTCATGCTCGACCCATTCCCCCAACCCGACTTCGAGGCCTACCTGGACGAGGCATTGCCCGTCGAGGAGATGACGCGCGTTGAGAAAGCCTTGCGCGACGATCCATTGTTGGCCCGGCAACTGGCGGCCATCATTGCACGGCGTGATTCGGGCGTGATTTCGCTAGGTGAGGTCTGGCGTCGGCATCGGCTGAGCTGCCCCACGCGGCAGGAATTGGGTAGCTTTCTCTTGGAAGTGTTACCCGACGATGCAGCAAAGTATGTGACGTTTCACCTCGAAGTTGTCGGTTGTCGCTATTGCCAGGCGAATGTGGCTGACTTGAAGAATCAGCAGGCCGAGGCCCAAACCAGCATCCAGGAGCGTCGCCGCAAGTATTTTCAGTCCAGTGCCGGCCACCTGCGGCATTAACCTATCTCCCCTCTCCTGGGAGAGGTGTACCCAAGGGCACGCTGAACTGATAGTCTTGGGTCTGCAAGCGAATTTGCGGCGGTCCCTCGGGCTGACCGGAAATTGGCCCAACTGACCAAACTGGTCCCGCAGGCTGACCGTTCGACGGTCCCACCGGGCCGGTCGGCTGCACGGAAATCGGCCCAAAATTCAGCCCTGGGGCCACAGGCTGCTGACCCGAAAGTGGGGCTGGTGTGTTACCCTGCGGTTGGTTGTTGATGCCCTGAATCCGCTTGGACACATTCTGCTCGAACTTCTGCAGGTCGGAACCGACCTTGTTCTTGTCCACCGAGACATTGACATTTACCTTGTTCGACTGGGGGTCGGGGGGGGACTGGCTAAAGGAAAACCAGCCGAGATAGAATCCAATGACCAGAACACAGATCAACAACGTCAATGCCATTCGCAGCATGCCGAACATCGCGAACTCCCTTTTCGCCAGGGGTGAAGATAAACTCTCAGGCGAATAGTCCCAAAATAAGAGGGCGGTTTCAAGAGCAGTTTCCGAGCGGAGTATTGGAGGAGCAAAACATGGCTTTAGCAGTTGAACGAATCAAGGTTTCAAGAGCAGTTTCCGAGCGGAGTATTGGAGGGCGGTTTTCAGAGGCTATCTGGAAACTCCCCTTTCCCTTCGGGAGAGGGGTAGTGGGCGAGGGCTTTTCAGTGCATTGATCGGAAGGTGGAGTTAATCACATTCCATACTTAGGACCAAGAGAGCCAGTTTTTCCCGAAAATTACGAAAACCTTTGGTTGCTTGAGCCAGAAAAAATTGGTATGATGCGGTAGGGTGAGGTGGAGGGTGTCCACGAATGCGAGAAATTACCATGCCTACAATTTCCTCGGATGTCAAGCGAAACCAGGCGAACCGTCTCGGCGGTTTTACCCTGGTGGAACTGCTCGTCGTGATTTCTATCATCGGAATACTCGTCGCTCTGACCATGCCGGCGATCAACTCCGCTCGCGAGGCGGGACGCCGGACAGTATGTGAAAACAACCTCCATCAATTGGCGTTGGCATGCACGGCACATGAGACACAGTGGCAGATATTTCCCTCAGGCGGCCTGGGGAAATGGTCGGCCGGCAACCCCGATAAGGGACCGGGAGCCATGCAGCCGGGCGGTTGGCACTACAGCATCCTCCCCTTTATCGATCAGAAAGATCTGTACGAAATGGGCCGCAACGGCGACAAGGAGCAAGGACGATTGCGGGCACAGACCGTCGTCTCGATCTTTCTTTGCCCCACGCGGCATCGGGTCCAGGCATTTTCGTTTTCCGGCGGCTCCTATGAAAACATTAACAATCCGCAGTCGATCATCGGTCGCAGCGACTACGCCGGCAACGCCGGAAGTAATTTTGTCGATCCAGGCCAATCAGCCACCGGCACCAACAACTCCAACGGCGTTATCTATCGGGCCAGCGGCCTGTCGGCGAGCAAAATCAGGGATGGCCTTTCTTATACCTATTTGATCGGCGAACGGTTCATGACCGTCAATGCCTACAATCAGGGCACCACGGAGAATGATGCGGGGTGGGATTCGGGCTACGACTACAATAC
>JANXQG010000064.1 GCA_025356915.1 Planctomycetota bacterium
ACCTGCCCCAACGCCGCCAACGACGACGAGCGCAAGAGTTTTAGGAGGCAACGTGGTCAGAGGGTTATCCATTTAGATACCCCCATTGTCCACATAGCTTCCATCACCCTGCGTATCCCACGGCTCAGGTGGCAGGCGGAAGGTCATCGGTCGTCCTAGGTGTCCTATATGGGGACGTCGATGACAGCCTGCAAATCCGCATCGCGGAGATGGGGCAGCACCTCCAGGAGATCCGAGAGCTGATGAAACGCGGGGTACTCGGTCGTGCTCCGCAACGAATCGTGGCCACACTGTTGGCCCGCTATCAGGACAGTAAGGACCTGAAGGACCGTTTCTGTGAGACCGAAACCCGATCGATCCTTCCGGTAGTACAAGCACAGCAACCTAGGGCAGCCAGCCTGTTGCAGTTCGTGACCGCCAATCCATTGGTACCCAATACGGCTTGGGAATCGGCACGGCCCAACTTCGAAACCGTGTGGGACGAGTACCTACGACTGGCTGAGCCCGAGTTGCGGACTATCATCCGGGATATTGCAGCTACGGTCCATGAGGAGCCGGCCGATAAGCTCCAGAAGGCCGCTAGCCTACTTGAGGGGCAACTACAGCACAGATTGCGGGATTTGGCTGTATCCGTACAGCATCGCAGCCGTGTACGACTCGGGTCCTACTTGGATGAAGTGCGCAGCGCGGATGCGCAGACGGCACGCTTTATCTTTGAGAATGTGGGCACCAAGGACCCGGAGCTTCGCGAATTCCGTGAAGGTCAGGACCCCAGGAAGCCCACGATGTACGCGGCTCAAGTTACCAACCCGTTGGTACTCTCGGCCCTACATCGCTACATCGTCACAGACAACCGGGGGCGCTACAGCTATCGCGTGTACCGCTTCGGCGCTGATACCGCGATCCTATACGACGGTTGGATGCTGGCCCGGCATCCCAGCTTGTTGGACGAGATCAGTGACGGTCGGGTACTCAGGACCAAGCAGGCTAGTCCAATCTTCAGGATCGCTACCGTCTTGCGCTGTACGTTCACCGGCAATGCCGACCTGGACCAGGCGTTCCTTGACTACCTGCGTGGTATGGATGCCCGAAAGACCGGAAACGTCTGGGAGATCCCGGTACGTGACAGTTCCGACATGCAGGCTTTGCAAGTTGCATTGAAGCGAGATTGGGGCTATCCGTTCGTATACGAGTGCCGCGAGGACGAAAGTTTCAACGGGCCCGTACGCCGAGATACCATGCCATCTGATGGCGTCATACGCCTTAGCGGTCTGTGCCGCTTCGTTGCTACGAGTGCTCCGGCGCCGGCCCCAAGTGACCCCCAGGTTCTCCGTGACGCCCAGGTGCGCCTACGGCGCGCGGCATCACGGGTGCCCGCACTGGCTGACCGCCTGGAACGCCTGGCGCGGTCGACGGAAGTGGTGGCTCATTGGATCTGTGCGCAGGGGTTCACACGCACCTACACGCAAACTCTGCCGCGCTGCGTTAGGGGTGCCCGTTTGGCCCTCGGGGACCTTGACCTCCGTGTGGAACGATCGGTAGCCAGGTCCCCTCTGTCTTGGCTGGACGTCACACACAATGGGGTCCCACATGTGCTCACCATGCCGGACCTCACGGGCCGTGGTGCCTGTCTTACTGTTCAGGATTTCGAGGGTTTGCAGGTCCAACAGTTGGCCGGCGTGTTGGCCGTACAGCTACCCACTGGTACCCCAATGTGGCAGATTCCGACGGTGGCCGTGAGCGGTACGGTCTTGACCGCAGCTTCCCCGATGGGTGGCATTGAATCGTGGTCGCCGACGTTCCCCAGTGGGTTCATCCCGACCAGTCAGTTTCCCTCCACGCCCAACGTTCTATACTATCCGAGCCCCGACCACTTGCAGCGTCCGTACGACGACAAACACTACAAGCAGGTGCCCGTTGAGATCGAGGAGGAACTCCCCGAGGAGTCGATGATCGACCCAGATCGTCGTCCACTGGATGTGTATCCGCAGGGTACGGGTCAACAACCGGAGGGGCAGAAACATTTCGGCCCACATCCGGGCGTTAGTTTCAACACGGGTGAGAAGCCCGGCCTTGGTCCCGAGGTTCCGCTACCGTATGACCCATTCTTCCCCTTGCGCCGATCAACCTGAAAAGCTAGAAAGCAACGACGATGATGACCCTCAAGAACAAGACAGCCTCCAGATACCATCACTGCGGATGCCGTGATTGTATGGAGACCACCATCGGGGAGCCCGGTGACTTCTGTGACGACTGCCAGGCCGCTGGCTGTGAGCCCGACAGTGAGTGCCAGGCTGAGCACGCCTACGGTGAGGATGAGGACAAGGCGGATACCAAGCGGGCACGTGCTGTTCGGGCATCCGAAGGTGGCTACCACGACGTGGATCTCCAGGCACTTGGTGAGAAGATGCTGCATTGGCACGGTTCCATGGGCGACCCCATCTATGCGGTGGGTTCCTATTTCTTCTCCGGCAAGCGGCATCCTCAAGAAGGTATGGAAGAGAAGGCGCTCTCCGAGTTCGAGAAGCTCCTCAGCCTTGCCGAGACCCCCGAGGGCGCAGCCCACGGTGGTTGGTCTGATGACGACGTCCAAGAGTTGCGCGACATTTGCGACGAATTGCAGGAGGTCGTCGACTCGGGTCCCGAGAACAAGCAAGCTGCCGCAAAGGTGGCCGCAGCCTTCGATCCCAAGTCCGCGATGTTGTACTTTGATATCCATATGGAAGACATCAACATTGAAGAGGACGCCAAGGGTCCAGAGTCTCCGAATCATGACCTAGCAAAATCGCTCATGAATGATGGTGGACAAAAGGCACACAAGTTGGAGGGTGACGCCATGGCTGAGGTCAAGAAGATCTTCGGTAAAAACTTTTCCAACGAGGGTCACGACAACTATGGTGATCTTGTTTGCAAGGTTCCGGTCTCTTCCATCGAAGAAGTAGAGAAGATCCTCAGTAAGGTCAGCGTTGGCGGTGGAGATGACATTCACTATCTGAATACCCCATACTGCACGATGCAGAACTTCACCTTTTTCCCCAACGGCGTGAATGACGATCAGGTCAAGTTCGTCGATTTCGACGAGTGGAAGGAAGAGCAGGCTGATACCAAGCAGGCGCGCGTGGCCCATACCCGTGCCGCCAATGTAGCGCGATTGAAGCGCCACGCAGCCGCGGCACGCCTGATCAAGGTCGCGAAGGCGCTGATGAAGGTGGCCGCACAGTCGTTCTTGGATGCCTACATGGAAACAGCCTTGTGGTCGTCCACCGATGAGTCCGATGAAAGCGGCGGCGAACCGATGGACAAGAACTATACGGTCTCCGACATCACATCCGAGACCAAGGACAAAATGGCCGCTGATTGTGAACGTTTCCAATCGGAGAATGCCGAGAATCTCACGGCCTCCGGGCTCAGCGATGATATGGCCGGCTATTGTTTCTGGCTCAGCCGCAACGGAAGCGGCGTCGGGTTCTTCGACCGCGACGCAAAAGACGAGACCGCGCAGACTGCGTTGGACGAACTGCAAGAAGCTGCTAGAGATTTCCAGTCCTTCAGCCTCCTCGTTGACGACAACGGCAAGATTGACGGCCTCATCGGCTGATGCCTACCTCCCGCACAGCAGCTACCGTTCGCCTCAAGGCCCATACGGGACCCGTGAACGGCAAGGAGCTATCCAGGATGTTCCAGGAAGCTGGGCTTTATGTGGCCATTGAAGGCACGGAGCACCTCTACGTAGACGTCGATGCACCGACCACGGCCGACGCTATCGACCAGGTGCTGGGAGCCCTAAAAGGGAAGTGGGGACCCCGGGCCCTTGGCTTCACGGCCAAGGATTTTCACAGTCAGGGGCGCAACCTGCACCCCAGTGTCCAGGGGCCACTTGCCGGTACAGCCGCTGAACCCGACAGGTCGGCCGCTGCCCCGAAGCGCGTACCGTGCCGTCTCAGCCCCGAGGACCCCAACTATTGCCTCACGCACCGCCAGTGGGCCTGCCCGTTCGCGAAGCGACGGCCAGAAGTGATCGAAAACACGAAACGAGAGAAAGCGTACTGGGAAGACGTGAAGAACAAGCGATTGCAAACGGCCGCACCGAAGACCCCGGACATGAAGGCTATCCGCCGCTGGATGGAGCAGCATGTCGACGACCACATCGATGACGTCAATGAAGTTGACGCGACCGGCCTCGCAGAGGCAGCGGCCGACCAGTTCAACGCCTACGAGGACACCCGGGACTACAAGATCCCCGAAGAGGTATTCGATATGGCGGCCGAGATTGCCATCCGCCATGATCAGCGACGTGCTAACGCCCTCTTCCCGCGCCAGGCCGGCGATGACGGGCTCCGGACGCTGGCCGTCAGTCTCTACCGTGGGATCCTCGGTAAGGCCGGCCACGAGGTAGCCAAGGCCATCCAGGAGGCATTGAAGCAAGCGTTCGAGTTGGGGCAGCAAGGCCGGGCCGCTTCGGCGACCACCGCGTCTTACACCCAGGATCAGGTGAGCCGTTGGATGGCCGACCACGCCAATAGCATCGGTGGGGAAGACGGCGGTTTCGACCCCCAGGAGCTGGCCAAGCAGGCCGCTGAGTACTTCGGCATCAACGGTGACATCCCCGAGTGGGTGTTCGACATGGCCCACGGGATCCAGGACCGCCGCGCAGTCGCGGGTCGTATGATCACGCTGGCCCGTGCGCTACTGGCCTCCCCGCAGGTTCGGTGGCGCATGGACCAGGATGAATGGAACGCATGCAGCCTCGATGATCTGCTGCGTGACAACGCATGGACCAAGGACTCCCAGGAGGTCAAGGACCTAATGGAGCACCGGAAGGTCCAACTTGGTGGTGGGGCTAGCCCGTCAGTTGACATCGAGCTTGTCTAGCTAGTTTCCAGTATGCTAGTCGACGGCAGTGAGTACCCGGTCATCTACACCTTCAGCGCCACGCGTGTCTTGATCGACATGGGGGTACCGGCCTTTGCCGACCGCAACCAGGACGGCAGTTGGTCACTATCCGGAGAGCCTGCCCGTCCCGACGAGATGGTGGTGCTCAAGGCGCTCAACGACCCTACGAACGATCTGACGATCGTCACGGTTACGTCCCCTCGTAAGGGGCAATCTTAGCAGCCGACGCCGCTTGCTCTACGTAACGTATTGATTTTCGTTACTTTACGCTTGCGAGCGATCTTGGGTTTGGGCCTCCAGCCTTGCTCCGTTTGTCAGTCATTCGCCTGTTGGAGGCACCAGGTGTTGGAGGAACCAGTAAGTGCCGGATTCACCGAAGTGTCGGCACGCGTGACTACATGAAGGGCAGGCTACCTCGTTGGCACCGCGTAGGTAATTCCGGCACACATCCTCGTGTTCGTACGTGAACTTACATCCGCAGTCGATGCAGTGACCACGGAACTTCGTTTTACCAGTCTTGATGATTTCGATCATATCGTCTCCTTCCTTCTAGATTCAAGTAGCAGCACGACTGTGTGCGACGCGCTGTTCCATGTCACTCGCCATAGCACTTCTTGCAGTTATCGCCGCTCCAGCTTAGCTGCAAGAAGCCAAGCAACACGCAACCGTTGGGCCCATCGTAGTAGAAGTGCGTGGTGCCCACCCTAAAGTGCTTGTCCAGATCGGCTCTGTAGTAACGTCGGGTATCGTGCCAGGTACCGTCTTGACTCTTGACTTCCCGGTGCAACTCCAGAGAGGTCCAGTCACCTTCGAGGACCCAACGCCAGGAGCGTATCCCCATGTCGGCAACCTCGACTGTCGTTTCCGTTGTCGTCTTAGACGTCCAGAAAATCAAAGTTCGACCTCCCAGTCATCCTGATCGGCGATCTCCGCCCCAACAGCGAGAAGACATTCGATGGCTATCTTCTCCTCGTCTTCCCTCAGTTCCACGGGTTGACCATGGAGGTCTAGCACGTAGATGATGTCCGCGGTTGCCGGCTCACCCTCGTAACAATCTTCGGGAGGTCCGCAGTACCGGCCAGGCACGTCCTCCGTGTACCGACCTTGGATGATCACTTGCACTTCTGTACCGTCACGGTCCAGCCGCATGTACGTTGTGACATCGTATGTAGCTGGACTTCTCATCGGGAGAACACCGAAAACGTAGATACATTCCTGTACTTGTACGCCTCCAGTGTGACGTCGGTGAGTTCCCGTAGACCCTCGTGGGTTACGATCCACACGGTGTGTGCGTCGACCATCAGGTCACCGAGGATCAACCCTCGCAGGCCCAGGCGCCGTGGCAGAGCCTCGCCTTCCTGCAGGCTCTCCAAGACGTCCTGCACACCACCAGCGGTACAGGTGGCTACGTGCCTGTAGTTCTCGGGGTTCCTGATCGCTGCTTCGATGATGGCGCACAGCGGGTGCTGCGGGGGTACCTGACCTCTTAGGTGGGTGCCCGTGCTATCGGGGATTCTTGAGTAGAAGACGTGGATCATGGGCGCCTCACGACAACCAGCACGTCGGGCAGTAGTGCAGGCGATACGCAACGCCGCGTGTCCCCATGATCATCCATCCGGACTTGGCGATCTCCGGGTGCGGCTTGATCTTCGCGCCGCA
>JANXQG010000072.1 GCA_025356915.1 Planctomycetota bacterium
ATGGATTGGCAAAGGAATTAGACATTCCGATTAACCAAGCCGAGTCGCTCCTCGCTAGATACGCCGCGGCCTATCCGGGCATCACGGCGTGGGTCGGCAAAGTTCACGAGCATGTGGCAGCGGTCGGCGAGGTCCGTACACTGTTCGGCAGACGCCGTTTTCTTCCCGCCATCTATGCCGCGCACCCCGCCGACGTAAATGAGGCCCGCCGCCAAGCAGTCAACACGACTGTCCAGGGTACGGCGGCCGACCTGATCAAATTGGCGTTGGTACGCCTTGACCAGACGCTGCCCACGGAGGTCAAGATGCTTCTCACGGTCCACGATTCGATCTTGCTTGAAGTACCCGATAGCCTTCTTGAACAAACCCGTTCAGAAACAATTGCCGTAATGCAGACGCCGCCGCCCGGCTTCAACGTCCCGCTCAAAGTCGATGTAAAAGCGGGGCGGACGTGGGCCGAGTGCAAGGAGTGGCACCCCCTTTCTGGAGATACCCATGATTAACAAACCCCTTCAAAATCATTTCTTGGCCGCTGACGGCGACATTCATATCGCCACCGGCCCAGGCCGACCCGACCCTATGGCATGGGCCGAGTCGATCCGCACCGTTGCCACCGAAGATCGTGAATGGCTCCGCCAGCACCCCGAAGCCCTGTGCCGCCGCCGGCTCATTACCCCCGTCGAACAAAAAGCCTTCGGCTACCGTCTGCCGCCGGACACACAGGTGGTCGTTAAGCGTGGCCCCGATGGCAGTCAGATACGGTTGATCGGCCGGCAGCCTGGATAGGTGAGCTGGGGTGTATTCGTCATCCTGCTCGACACCTTCGGCGGCGCTACGATCGGCCTGCCCTTGCGTGTGACGCGGGTGCTTTGTCGGCACTGACGCCCTGCCTTTCGGGTGGTTGGCGAAGGTCTTACAACGCGGAAAAAGCTCCTCGGCAGCCCGCGACCCGCCCAAAATTCGTTCACGTTGCCGTGATCGCCGGCCTCAAGGCCCCGTACTTGTCGTATTGTCCACGACGGTTTGCATGGAAATGGGGCACGAACGTGATTGTGTGTGATCCCTTGTGCATTCGACACTTCGGCCGCCATGCTGCACCGTGCTGGGCATCTAGCCACCTTGCCTGCACTCAGCCGGGCATCGCCAGCCCGTCCGTCAGCACTGTTCAGCAGCCGTGCCCAGCAGCATGCTGGTGGCCTCGCTGGCACGGAAATACCTGTCGGCCGTGCCTACCCCCCCCAATCCTGCCGATCTTGCAGCGATGCCAAACCCTTGCCGACCAGGAACTTCCGCCTTCGATCAAGTGTCGCCTTTTTGCTGGATAATCTTTGCAGGGCTACTTCTCAAACCCACGTTTGCGGAATAGACTGAGTAGCTGGTTCTGGTCCCGCGTGACGTCACGGCGGTTCCAGTTTTGAAGATGTGGTTTGCGACGGAGACGTAATGCAACGATAGACAAGGCCGTTTGACGGCCATCGATATTCACTGTAACGATGCGTGAGCATCAGGTACTGCTTTATCCGAAACCGCCAACCTGAGCCTATTACATGTAGGCTCTTGTATTCCAAGTCCCGAAAGGGACGCTGGCTAGGGTGCCGCCCTTGGAAGCCCCTTGGTGGGCCCCGGATAGGCGGTGGCTTGGTTCAGCGTCCCTTTTATTTCTGCGAGCCCAAGAGCCCGGCCATGGGAACCAAGACTGAAGTGGAATCTTTATTCGACGAGGCGATCCGCCATGAAGAGCATGGCGAATGGGACCAGGCTATTGCCAACTATACCACGGCCATCCGGCTCGATCCGAAATTCGCCGTGGCGTATTACAACCGGGGCTGGGCTTACAAAGAGAACGGTAAGACCAAAGCGGAAGCAGACTTCACGAAGGCCAAGGAACTCAAGGAAGTTGGAAAGAAAGTGGCACACTGACCGGCTCGATGCCTCTTGGTCGAGGGGTCGACGACTGCCGTTGACTAAGGATTACTTGTATGGCACAAATCGAATGCGTGGAATGCGGACGCAAAATCAGTGATCGGGCCCCGGCCTGCCCACGATGTGGCTGCCCGGTAGCGGCCCCCCCCACTGGTAATGAAAGCGAAGTCCCGTCCTCCGCCAACGCTTGCGCATCGATGGCGGTGGCGGACCAAGCTCGGGAATTGCGCGAGATCCTCATGCGTTTTGATCGCGAGCAATCCAACAAGAGAAGTAAGGGGCTTATGGGTATACCCGGCGTGTTGATATTCCTGCTTGGTATGTTGTACATCAGGGATGCCAGCGGTTGGCTGGAAATAATCGGGACTTACGTCGGGACTTTCGTCGGAGTTTCTGTGGCTGGCGTACTGCGGATGCGGGCGCGAGATACTTGGGCGAAGGGTGAGGCGCGCCGCATTTGGCCGAAAATTGACGCATTGGCAACTCAGGCCAAATCCACACGGACCAAGCTCGAAGATCTTCTAGGCGGCGAGATGGGTGAGGCGAGATTTGTAGCGTGGTTGGTAAACCAGTCAGAGGTTCTCAAGGCCTACGAGTCGCGGCGTACGCGGAGAACGCCGCCCAATCCTCGCGAAGAAACTCGTAGTACCTAAGTCCGATTTGATGGGCCACACGCTGAGCGTTCTCGCCACGTTGGTCTCTATCTTGTTCATACCGGTTAGTGAAAATGCACGGCCGGCCGGCTCGAATACCGTTGCGTCCAATGGCTAAAAAGAAGCACTCACGGCCATCGGCCACGAACGCTTCTGCACAGCTCCGTCCGGGCCGACCTCATTATGCGAGGCCGGCACCGGACGGAGGCTGCATTTATCGTCGATCCTGGCGACGATTGCCGCCACTCACTGCCGCTTTGTTCTTGGGGCGGATCGCGGCGTAAATCTGATTACGATTAGGAACGCTGCCAGGCTGAACGCGACGACTTTGAAAACCGTCCATGACCCGGCCAAGCCGCCGACGATGGCGGCCACGAGGAGCACACCAAGGAATGGGTTGCCAGTCGATTTCTGTTTCACGCTCACGATACCTCCAATGTTGTTCGCGATTCAAGACTTAACTGCAAGGCCGCCTATCCAGCCCAGCGGGAACAATGGGTGCTGCGGAAGTCGCACATGCCGCAGCCGAAGCCGGGCCGGAAGTTGAACGTACCGCGATCCAGGGCAGCGAGATACTCGCGAATTACGCTGAACAACCTGCGGAAATGGGCGTCGGTGCGGGCCGGGTACGGATGGAATTCGCACTTCGGCACTTTGGTCTTTATCATCGACCTGATTTCCAGCCCGGCTTCCTGCTGGCCGGTGATCTGCCGATGCAGCCAAGCGTAGGAACTGAGTTGGATCTCGTTGCTGATCTCCATCGGCTCGCTACTGCGTGCCGCCGTCTTGAAATCGGCGATCAGCGGCCCGGCCTGGCTGTCGAGCACCAGGTCGATGACGCCGACCAAGGGGATGCCGAGGTCTTCGCCAGTGAACGGATCGACCAGCGGGGCTTCGGCGGCCACTTCGACCGCCAGTACCTTCTCGTCCACGGGCACCGTGTTGAGGTACACCCTGACCAGGTCGGCCACCTGCTGCCGCATGGCCGTCTCGGCATCGGCCGAGTCGAACGTCATGTCCTCCTCGTCCGCAAGCCGAGACCACGATTCCGTGGAGCGCTGGATCACGTCGTCCGCCGCAAGCGTGAGACCCAACTGCTTGTGACGGTAGTAGACCTCAAGCGCCGCATGGACCGCCTTGCCGGTGAAGAGGGCGGCGCTCGTCGGCGTGCGAAGGCCGTCGCGGTATCGAAAAGCCCATTTCAAGGGACAAGACAACCAGCACGACAACCTTGACGGCGAGACGTAGGCCATTGGCCCGCCCTGCCGCTCTTGAACATCCTCGAAACCAAGCAAGCCGGTACTCATGCTGCGTTGCCCTCCAACACGGCGTCGAGGTCGATGTCGCCCTGCTTGATCTGCTTGAGCGTGTCGATCAGGCCCGAGGCGTCCATGCTGGTCAGGGCCGCCAGCGGCCGCCCGAACATCTTCTCCGCGAGGTTTTCCAGGCGGCGGATGCCAAGACCGTTGATGGCTTTGGCAAGCTGGCGGGCATAGCCGAGCTGCTTCTCCGAAGCGCCATGGCCGGAATTGCCGTTGCGGTGGCCGTTTCCGTTGGTCGCGCCGGCGTTGCCGTTGGCCCCGTTGCCGTTGCCTTGGCTGCCGTTCGCGCCATTGCCGTTGGTGCCCGACGCACCGTTCCCATTGGAACTGGTGCCGTTGGCAGCGACCGGGGGCGTGGCGCTGTCGTCGCTGCTGGCCGGTGCGTTCAACTCGCGGGTGAGTTGATCCTGCACGGCTTGGCGGGCGGCGATGAAGGCGTTCTTCACGCGCTGCTGAAAGCCTTCCAGATCTTGCTCCAGAAGGTTGTGATCGGCCTCGAACGTGACGTTACACATCGCGCCGACGCTGCCATAGTTGGCGGTGCCGACCTTCTTCGACAGGCCGGTGGTGACGGTCATGGGCATGGTATTTCTCCATTGGAGGGTGAAATGTAGGATTGCCGGAGGACAGTACCCCCAGCAAGAACCAGAAAAGGGTCGAAATCTCAAAAACCTCAAGAACGGCCCCAGCGGGCCGCAAGAATGGCGTTGGCCGAAAGCCGACCGGAGACAGCCTGGCGGCTTCGCAAGAAGCGCCAAGGGCCATTGGCGGGCCTGTAGGACGATCTCCGGCCACGAGGCGGTGCCTGTCACAGGCATCCGCCTCATCGGCGTGCAGGCATCCACCGCGTTGGCGCGGAAATAGGCAAGATAAGGAAGGCAAGAAAACTGCCGTCCTACGCGCCCAGCTTGAGCTGCTTGATCGAAGCCAAGGTGTTCTCGACCGCCTTGCTCTGGCGGCGATGGGCTTTGAGCGACTTCGCCAGTTCGCCTGCCTCGTGCATGAGGTTGTGCAGCGACGTGCGGAAGCTGACGGCCTGCTCGATCAACGCCGCAATATCCTGCTTATCGGCCTTGCGGCGGCTGGGTTTGCCTTTGGCGCTTTCCGCTTTGGCTTGGCCATTGCTGGCGGCCTTGTCGTTGGCATTGGTCGTGGTCTCGTTCACGGGTTGCGGTTTCCTTTCGATCTTGGGTCTGGGGGATTGGGAAGTGGAGGACGCCTTGGTCTTCGGCGATTGGATGACAATGGAGTCCGCGACCGGCTTGATTGCCGTTTCGGAATTCAAAGGCATCCACACGAGTTGGAGGTTGTCGCCCTGGCCGAGCAAGGCGGCTTCCGGGCTGTAGAGGCATAACTCGCGGACGCCGAGTTTCAGTGCCCGCTTCAGGTAGCTGCGGTTCGTGTTGATACGGATCGGATCGCCCAAGTACGAAGAATTGGTGAGCACCACCTCCGTAGGCTTGGCCTGGTCCGCCGACTTGGCGCGGATGGCGACGTGGCCGTTGACATCGAGCGTCACCGGGGAGTTCTGCTCATCGTGGCAGGGCAATCGCGGCAGGGTGTCGCCCAGGAACTTCCGGTCGTCCTCCGACAACTGACAGCGGGCCTTGGCGTTGGCCGGGTCGGGGATGATCCGCCCCAAGTCGGGGTAGCGCCCATCCTTGTTGATGCGCAGGCATATCGTCCACGGATCGGCGCGGAGGGCAAACCAATCCCCGCTCTGGGCGACCGACACCGGCTTGTCCTGCGGGATCTCCGGCGAATGAAAGACCTTGCTGCGGGGAATCAGCACCGGCTCGCTCCACGGGAACGCGAAGCCGGACTGGAGCAAGCCCTGCCGCCCGTCCGTGGCGTGGATCGCGCCCTCTGGCGTGAGTTGCACGTAGCCGGTGGCGAATCGTGGGCTGCCTGAATCGGCGACTTCGGATGCCTCGTGCAGGGCTTGCAAGAGCCCCGGTGGATTGGTCGTGAAGTCGGACGGCACGGCGGGGAACTTGTCGGCGTCAGGCGGCTGTACCGAGTCGTACTGGACGACCTGCGGTACGTTGCCGTCACGCCACTGTGCAGTTACGCGGCCATCGTCGGCCGCCGTCAATTCGACCGGATCGTCCTTCTTCGCCTCGAAGTCGTCGAGGGCCGAGGACGGCAGCCAGAGGGCATCGGCCGCGCGTGCGCCGGGTACGCGCAATTCGACGGCGGCGTCGGCGGTCATGCACTTCACGGTTAGCCCCTCCGCACCGGCGATGAATCCGATGGCGGGGCCGGTACGAACCTGGCCGAATGCACGGCGGAGCATGGCGCGGAA
>JANXQG010000089.1 GCA_025356915.1 Planctomycetota bacterium
CGTTCCTTTTCATCCCAACCGTCACCAGGCAAGCCGCCGGGATAAACCACGGCATGGAACTTGCCGTCGTCCAAGGCGAGTATGTCGGTAAGGCAAAAGACGGCGACAAAACAGTGCCCGTCGGCGTGCAGGTTATCGCCCTGGGCGACGGCAAGTTCCATGCCGTGGTTTATCCCGGCGGCTTGCCTGGTGACGGTTGGGATGAAAAGGAACGCACTGAGGCCGACGGCCAGATCAAAGACGGTGTCATCACGTTCATCATCGATAAAAAGGACACCATTACGATCCGTGACGGTGTGATGGCGCTTAGCGACGGCAAAGGTGAAACTCTCGGCACGCTGAAAAAGGTCTGTCGCATCAGCCCCACGCTGGGGCAGAAACCGCCGGCCGGCGCGATCGTACTCTTCGACGGCGCCTCGGCCGACGCCTTCGTGGGCGGCCGCGTCAAGGACGGTCTGCTGTTGGAGGGCACGACGACCAAACAGAAGTTCCAAAGCTACAAGATCCACTTGGAGTTCATGATCCCCTTCATGCCCACAGCCCGAGGACAGGGCAGGGGGAACAGCGGCTATTACGCACAAGGCCGCTACGAAACGCAGATTCTCGATTCGTTCGGCCTGGTTCCGAAAATCGACGAATGTGCGGCAATCTATGGGATCAAGGCGCCGCGGATCAATATGTGCTACCCGCCGCTTTCGTGGCAGACCTACGACATCGATTTTACTGCTGCCGAGTATAAAGACGGCAAGAAAGTGAAAAACGCCCGCCTCACTGTCCTGCATAACGGCGTCGAGGTTCAGAAGGAGACCGAGATATCGCATGCCACCACGGCCTCGCCGGTCAACGAAGGTCCGGAGCCTGGCCCGGTCTATTTGCAGAACCACGGCAATCCGGTTCGTTTCCGCAATATCTGGCTGGTAGAGAAGAGCCGATTACAATAGGATCTGGCACGCTATTTAGAACTCTTGTACGTCAGGCTTTCCAGCCTGACAGTCTGTTAAGGTCAGGCTGGAAAGCCTGGCGTACTTAGGCTGGTGGTTGTTTCCTTTCTGGTTTTGTTGAGGCAATTATGTTCCGTGACAAGAAGGTGGTTGTTGTCATGCCGGCCTATAATGCCGCGCGCACCCTGAAACGAACCTATGACGAAGTGATGGACCAGGGCGTCGTCGACCTAGTGATCGTCGTCGATGACGCCAGCAGGGACGAAACGACCGCCGTCGCCCGGACTCTTCCCCACGCCATCGTCCACGCCCATCCGGTGAACTCCGGTTACGGGGCCAATCAGAAGACATGCTATCGCCTTGCCCTGGAAGCCGGTGCCGACATCGTAATCATGGTCCATCCCGACTACCAATACACGCCGCGGCTCATCCCCGCCATGGTGGCCATGATCGGCTCGGGCCTCTATTCGTGCGTGCTGGCCTCGCGCGTCCTGGGTAGACATGCCATGAAAGGCGGCATGCCCATCTGGAGATATTTCTTCAACCGCTGCCTGACGCTGGCTGAAAACTTCATTCTTGGCACGAAACTTTCCGAGTACCACACGGGCTATCGGGCCTACTCGAGGCAACTCTTGGAAAGGATACACTTTGACGCCTGCTCCAACGATTTCGTATTCGACAATCAGGTGCTTGCACAGATCCTCTGGCTGGGCGAGATCATTTCCGAAGTAAGCTGCCCAACTCGCTACGAAAAGGAGTCGTCGTCGATCAACTTCCGGCGGAGCGTCGTCTACGGTTTGGGCTGCATGAAGACTGCCTTCGTCTATCGCCTGGCCCGCTGGGGGCTTTTGAAATCGCCGCTGTTTCCGAAGTAGTTCTCAGCTCTCAGTTCCAAGCCCTCAGCTCCAAGCCCTCACAACAGCGGCAGTGTGGGCATGACGGGGCGGCTGCGGCGGGCGCGAACCAGGTTACTGACTAGCGTGCGGGGAATGGATTCAAGATATTCCCGCGTGGGAGCGTGATCAAAGGAGGCGAACACTCGGCCTTCATCACCCAGGATGCGAAGCTGCGTATCGAGCGGCACTTCGCCCAAAAGCGGCACTTCCATCTCGAAGGCCCGCTGCTTGGCCCCGCCCGAACCGAAAATCTCGTGCCGTGTGCTACATGTGGGGCAGAGAAAGAAACTCATGTTTTCGACCATGCCGAGTAGTTCAATCTGTAGTTTGCGGAACATGTTGATAGCCTTCGTGGCATCCAATAAGGCCACATCCTGAGGCGTACATACAACCACTGCCCCCGTGACGGTGAGCAACTGCGAGAGCGAAATGGCCACGTCGCCGGTGCCCGGCGGCATGTCGACCACGAGATAGTCCAGGTCACCCCAGGCCGTGTCGCGGACGAACTGTGTCAAGGCACTGTGCAACATCGGACCGCGCCATATAACCGCTTCCCCCGGCGGAACCAATAGACCCATCGACAGGATTTTCACGCCAGCGATTTCGACGGGCTGGATCTTGCCTTCAACCAGCTGCGGCGTCTCGTTGATTCCGAAAAGGTGCGGCACGCTGGGACCGTAGACGTCGGCGTCCATCAGGCCGACCTTGGCCCCGGCGCGAGCCAGACCGCAGGCAAGATACGAAGCAATCGAACTTTTGCCCACGCCACCCTTGCCCGCTCCCACAACAATCACACTCTTGGCCGTCAGTCCGAGTTGGCCCGACGGCTCGGCCGGGCGGCGGTGCTCTTCGACGTCTACCTCGACCGCCTGGTCGGGAAATCGGCTCTTGAGCAGCGCGCTGAGTTCATCGCGGATTTCGTTCCAGAGAGGCGCAGCCCAAGTGGTCAGCCCTAGGGTTACGGAGATATTGCCATCGCGAAGCTGAATCTGGTGAACCTGCCCAAGCTGCGCTGCGCTGCGGCCGGTTTCGGGATCCTGGAAACTGGAAAGTGCGTTGCGGACGGCGGGTTCAGTGACAGGTTGGGACATTTTCAAATGGATCCTTGGAACAAGAGATGCGGATTCATTCTACGTTCCCCGTGGGCTCCAGGGAAGACTTGCCCAAATCCGTTCAACCATGGTTTGTGGAGGCAGTGGTACATTGGCCAGATGACGAACCACCAAGCCAGCAAGAGGTGTCAGTCGCCGGGGCGATGTGAGAAAATGGACTGCCCCGGCCTCGCGCAAGATCCACTCGAAACGAGCCATGCTCCGTTGGGCCACCACGGCAAATCGACCCTGGGGATAATCGCGGGAGAACCAGGCCATGCGTCGCAGCAGGTCTTCGAGGTTCTCGCGGGCTGCCTCCGCGATCACGAAAGCCGCCGGTGTCTGCCCCAAAGCCTCCCAAGCCTCGAGCAAGCTACGGCACTCCCAAACTCTGACGCCCGTCTCGGCTAGTTCGTTGCGCAGGCCAATCGACCACTGACCACTGCGTTCACAGACGATCAAACGAGCCACGGATGAAGAGCTAGAGGGCGACAAAATCATAGCGGAAAAAAGAAAGATTGAAAATTGAAAAATGCAAAATGCAAATTGAAGATTTTCGGAACAAGCCTTTCCAACGCGGTCAAGTACCGTTGTCGATGCCACAAAGAACGAACCTCGCAATCAACCGGGCGACGCGAAAGCTTTACTCCAATTTGCAATTTGCAATTCTTATTTTTCAATTCCCTCTTCCTCCTCCAGGCCGAGCTGTACCATTTTGCGATACAGCCTCGGCCGGTTCAACCCCAAAAGTTTCGCGGCCTTGGTCTTGTTTCCTTTCGAGCGGACTAAGGCTCGACGGATCAACTCACGTTCAATGTGTGCAATAAATTCATCGAGTTGGATCGGTTCCTCCTTGCGGCGAGGATGAGCCGCAGCCTCAGCAGCCAGCCGCAGACGCTCGGGCAGCTCATCGCGCGTGACCAGCGTGCCGGAGGCTCGGGCATGACTCTCGGCAACCACTTGGGCCAGTTCGGCGACATTGCCCGGCCAGGCGTAGGCACAAAGACGATCGAGCGCATCGGGGGAAAACCCGCCAAGCTGCCTGTTGCCGCGGGCATTCTGTTCCTCCAAGAGTGCTTGAGCCAATAGCGGCAGGTCATCGCGCCGCTTGGCCAGCGAAGGGAGCTCGATCGTGATCGTACTCAACATCGCGGCTAGGTCCTCGCGAAAAAGTCCCCGCGGCGGCAGGTCGACCAACGGAGTGGTGGCGGTCGATATCAGTCGCAAAGGGTACTTGGCCGTCGGCAAGATTGAAACGAACGCTGCCTGGCTCTCGGCAGAGAGCCGATCCGCATCGCAAAGCAGTAGTGTGCCACCGCCCACTGGGCGAAGGGCAAGGCTGCGGAACGTGGATTGAATCAATTCGCAGTCTAATAGCCCACATTCCAGCGGCACGAACACGCCG
>JANXQG010000098.1 GCA_025356915.1 Planctomycetota bacterium
CGCCGATTGACTTTACCTCGGGTAAGCTCTTCAATCCAACGGCAACCGGCAGCCAGATCGGGTCAGGAATGTTCTTCGATAAGAATGGCTATCTCTTCTCGGGCGGATTTGGGGTGACGGTCTTTCGGCCCGACGGCACAATCTCCTATGATCAACCGGGTGGTTATGTTTCTCTGACCTACAATCCGGCAAACAACGAAGTACTCCAGGTACCCTACCCTCCGAGTCCCTCGTATAATCTGTATAATGCCGGCGAATTTGAATCCGGTGCATGGACCGCCACCAGCGGCACTACTGGAAGTTGGAGGAAGAGCGACAACTGGCTCAATGCAACGGTTCCCACCAGCGGCACGGCGGCGGCGACGTTTGCCGGCACTCTCGGCACGCCGATCTGGGTGACACTGGACGGGAATCAGTCGGCCGGTCCCTTAGTGTTCGATGTATTCGGTACGAACGGCTTTACGCTTTCGCAGGGTACGGGCGGTGGGGCATTGACCTTGGGCACGTCGGCTGGAGCTTCGATCACGGTCGTCAGCGGCACCCATACGATTTCCGCGCCGGTCGTACTCGCCGGGAGTTTGGCGGTCAGTATGTCGAAGGGTGGTTCTTTGCGACTTGGCAATGTCAGCCAGACCACGGGGGGGGCAGCGGCGATCAACCTAAGCGGCGACGGGCAGTTGATCCTCAGCGGCACGGACAACTACACCGCCAGTTCGTTGACTGTGAGTGGCGGAACATTGGACCTTGGCACCTTCACTGCGACGACCACCAACTCGGTCTCCTTCCAAGGCGGATTGACGGAAAACGGCGTCATCGTCAACAACGGCACGGCCTATGACGGCCAGGCAGGTCAAGTCTCGGCCTCCCTGCGTGGCACTGCGGGACTGACGAAGACGGGGGCCGGTACGCTGATTCTCTCCGGTACGAATGACTATCGCGGCGGCACGACGGTTGCGGAGGGAACCTTGGAACTGCTTGGTTCTTCGGCGTTGCCGGAGGGAACGGCCCTGACGATAGGAAGCGGTGCGAAGCTGATCTTCGGCGGCAGTTTTCAGGCGGCACCGATGGCTTCATCGATTAGCGTTGCCGTCGTGCCGGAACCTGGGACGCTAGGGCTATTGGCGGCAGGCGCGGTCTGTTTTGTTGCCGCACGCTCCTTGAGGCGTAAACGTTTAGAATAGACCAAAATGTCAAATCTCCGCATCCTGCTCATTGTCATCGCTGCAAGCACCGCCGCCGCGTTCGGCCTGTCATGCACCAAGCATGAGTCACAGCAGCAGACGCCGGGCAAGTTGCGGATTGTCTCGCTGGCACCCAACGTCACGGAGATCCTCTTCGCGTTGGACCTGGGCGACCAGATCGTCGGTGTGACCGACCGTTGCAACTATCCGCCCGCAGCCAAGAAGATCAAACGCATCAGCGGTTTCGGCACGCCAAATGTCGAAAAATTATTGGTGCTTGGCCCAGACATGGTCATCGCCTGTGGGCTGGAGAAGCCTGAGTTCACCGAAGTCTTGCGGCAGTCGGGAATCCTCGTTGTGAATGTGCAGCCAACCGGCTTCATGGCAAGCTTCCCTGAACTGTTTGGCGCCGTTGGCCAAATCGGCGAGGCCACCGGCCGCTCGACCGCCGCAAAAAAACTCATCGCCGACATGCAGGCCGAGTTGAATGCCATAGCCGCGAGGGGTGACCGGATCGACGATGCCCAGCGTCCCCGGGTTTTCGTCGAGATTGAGGAAAGCCCGCTGATGACGGCCGGGGCTGGCTCGTTCCTCGACGATCTCATCCGCAGGGCCGGAGGCCGGAATGTTGCCCACGAAATTTCCACGGCCTATCCGCGTATCGATCCCGAGAAAGTAATCGCCTGGAATCCGGATGTCATTCTCGTGGCCCACAGCGACCATCCCGGGGAGGCAGCCGAGCGGCTGGCGCGGCATATCGGCTGGTCGGACGTAGCGGCCGTGCGGGAGCGACGAATCATCGACGACATCGATGCCGACTTATTGTTTCGCCCCGGCCCGCGGCTGGTTGACGGTGTCAAGGCACTGGCCGCACGATTGTATTCCAAATAAGAAAAAATATGTCCTTCCTCCGCCACAAATCGAGTCCGGTTGTCTTCGGCCTGCTCGCGCTGCTTCTGGCGGGTGCGTGCATCGTGTCGCTCCTGACGGGACCGGCGCAGCTTGCCTGGAGCGAGATGTGGAACAAAGGCATTTTTGGGCTTCGGGCCGCGCGGACCTCGATGGCATCCGTCGCCGGGGCCGGGCTCTCCGTGGCCGGCGTCATTTTCCAATCGCTGCTCCGCAACCCGCTGGCCGAACCCTACGTCCTCGGCGTGACGGCCGGGGCAGGGTTAGGTGCTGCTTTGGCGATCGTTATCGGCATCACCGCATTTGGACTCTGGACCGTGCCCGGCATGGCCTTTGTTGGTGCCTTGGGCACAATTCTTTTGGTGCAGGCCCTTGCTCGCTCGCCGTCCGGCGCCGTGCCGGTCGAAACGATGCTGCTGGCCGGCGTCACCGTCAGTGCGGTACTCAATAGCTTGTTGATGTTTGTTGTCTCGGTGGCCCCTTCCGAAAAACTGCGTGGCGTGGTCTGGTGGCTTCTGGGCAACCTGCAAGTCAGCGATTGGCGACTGCTAGAAATCGTCGCTATCGTCGTGGTTGCGGGGTTGGTGGTTGCCATTCTTTGGGCACGGGACTTGAACCTCATGGCCCTTGGCGATGAACCGGCCGCCCGCTTGGGACTGAACGTCACGCGCAGCCGCAACATGTTCTTCGTTGTGGCCTCGCTCGTCACCGGGGCCACGGTCGCGGCCTGCGGAATCATCGGCTTCGTAGGGTTGATCGTGCCCCATGCCATCCGATTGATCGTCGGGCCAGACCATCGCCGCCTGGTGCCGGCGGCCGCGCTGGCCGGCGCTGCGTTTCTGGTGCTGGCCGACTGCCTCGCCCGAACCCTGCTCCCGCAAGGTGAAATTCCCATCGGCGTGGTCACGGCCTTGGCGGGCGGGCCGTTGTTCCTCATGCTCTTGCGAAAACACAAGGCGGTCACCGGGAGTTGATATGCTGACCGTCGAAAACCTACATGCCGGCTATGGCAACAAACTCGCCTTGCAGGACGTTTCACTCACGGTCGCGCCCGGCGAATTCTTGGGCGTGCTCGGCCCCAACGGCTGCGGCAAGACGACGCTGCTGCGGGCCTTATGCGGCGCGCTCAAACCACGTCAGGGACGCGTTCGGCTGGACGGTTGTGACCTTCATGCCATCGACAAACGGAG
>JANXQG010000126.1 GCA_025356915.1 Planctomycetota bacterium
GAACTTAATCGCCGCGTATTCTCGCCGTGGCCCGCCCCAGACGCCGATGAGAAAGTACATTGGCAGGAGCATCACTTCCCAGAAGACATAAAAGAGGAAAAAGTCGAGCGACATGAAGACACCCAACATGCCGGTTTCCAAGAAGAGGAAGAGGATGCAATAAGCGCGAACGTGTTTTTGGATTGGCCAACTGGCCAACATCGCCAGTGCGCTGAGGAACGAGGTGAGTACGACCAGCGGTAGGCTGATGCCGTCGAGGCCAAGATGGTAGTTGATATCAAACGCGGGAATCCAGGATTGCAAAACTTCATATTGCATCTGGTCCGTGCTGAGCGAAAAACCGACCGAATTCACCTTGGCCCCGGGCAGCGCAATCCAGACCGTGAGCGCAAAGACGATGATCGTCGTGATGAAGGCGAATTGCTTCATCGTTTCATCCTGTCCTTTGGGAAAGAACAGAAGCACGAAACCTGCCACCGTCGGCAAGAAGATGATCAGACTCATCAACACGGCCGGATCCGATAAAGCATCGAGTAGAATATTCATCGTGTCACGTTCAAAGTTTGCGGTTTTTCACCGTTCAATGGGTTCAAGTTACTTCTTAGGTTCCGACCAAGGCCCAGTTCCAATAAAAGCTAATCAAGAGGAACAGGGCAACAGTGCCTACGGCCATCCATAGGACGTATTGCCGCAAGTTGCCGCTCTGCAAGTCACGGAGCCAAAGACCGGCCGTGTGGGTCACGCTGGCAAGGCCATTCACTAGGCCATCGACGAAAATGCGGTCGATCCATTCGTCCAGTCGTGCTACAACTCCGACGAACCACACCAGGCCATCGACCGCACGGTCGATGCCTTGCTTGTCCCATGCGGCGACCCAGTTCGAGATCCGCAGCGAGGGACGAATAAAGAGCAGGGCATAAAGTTCGTCAAACCACCACTTGTGTACCAGGAATCGATAGATCGGGGCGAACTGCTTCCGCACATCGTCCGGGTTAAGTTTTCGCAGCCCGTAAAACACGGTCGCCAGCACGAAACCGGCCAGCGCGGAGCCAAAGGCCCAGAACGTCGCGGGCACATGAATCCCTTCGGCGTGCGATTCATGCTCGGAAGGATATTTGACAACGGGTGCCGACCAACCGGCCGAAGCACCCTGTTCCGTACCTAGCGGCCGCGCCTGTTCCAAGAGCGGCGTCAGACCGAAGTTGCCCAGGGGCGTGAGGGTCCAGCCGGCAACAACGGCAAAAAAGGCAAGAACCACCAGAGGTCCGACCATCGCGCGAGGCGACTCGTGGGCGTGCTGATAGACATGCTTGTCGCGTGGCTCGCCGGCAAACGTCATGTACCAGAGGCGGAACATGTAAAACGTCGTAATCGCGGCTCCTCCGGTGGCAATCCAGAAGAAATAGCCATGCAGCGGATTGAATTGTTTGAACAATAATGCCTGGGCCAGGATGCCATCCTTCGAGTAGTAACCGCTCAGTCCAACGACCAGCGGTATGCCTGCCCCCGCGATCGCCAGGCAACCGACGAGCATCGTGCCGGCGGTCCAGGGCATCTTCTTCCGCAAGCCGCCCATTTGCGGCATTTCGTTGGTGCCCGTGGCGTGGATCACCGACCCGGAGCAGAGGAAGAGCAGAGCCTTGAAGAAGGCGTGCGTGAAGAGATGGAACATACCGGCCAGCCATCCGCCCAGGCCCAGGGCCAGCATCATGTAACCCAACTGACTGACGGTCGAGTAGGCCAGCACGCGCTTGATGTCCGTGGCAGTAATGGCAATCGTGGCGGCAATAAAAAGTGTGATCGTGCCGACGATGGCAATAACTAGCAGAACCTCGGGCGTAAAAATCGGATAACAGCGGCCGACGAGATAAACGCCCGCGGCAACCATCGTGGCGGCATGAATCAAGGCACTGACGGGTGTCGGACCTTCCATGGCGTCAGGGAGCCAGACGTGCAACGGAAACTGGGCGCTCTTGCCCACGCAACCGCAGAAGATGCCCAGGCCGGCCACGACCAGGAGCCAGTAGCCATAGCCTTGCTCGCGCCAGTCCTCAATCTTCGAGGCCCAATCTCCCCAATCATAGTGTCCCTGAAAGAAAGCTAGCTTCCCATTCCACAACCGAGGTTTATCACCAGCATTCTTTTGCTCTAGCTCTTTGATGAATCCCCCATGAACAAGTTCACTCACCTTATCTTGTGCAGCAAGGAAGACCATGCCATCAGGAACGTGCGGTTCAAAATGGTCTCTCTCCGGGCGAACCTGGCTGAAAACTCCCGGTTGAACGGTGCCATCGGGTAGGGTACGATCACCGAAGCTGAACGTACCCATGCCGGCAAAGATCGCCATCAGGCCGATGATCATGCCGAAGTCGCCGACACGGTTGACGATGAAAGCCTTATTGGCCGCGTTCGACGCGCTCTTCCGCTCGATGTAAAAACCAATCAGGAGGTAGGAGCAGATTCCCACCAGTTCCCAGAAAGCAAAGACCATCGCCAAATTGCCAGCGATCACCAAGCCCAACATG
>JANXQG010000136.1 GCA_025356915.1 Planctomycetota bacterium
CCGCCGCCGCGATGATGCTGGGAATATCGCGTTACCTGCTCCGTAATACCTAAAGTGCGACGGGGATCAGCCCAAGGAACATTCCTTCATACAACGCCCCGCGGATGCTGATAGGAAAAGGGTCGAGGTAGTGGGGAGCACAACTGCCTGGCCGATACTGGCCAAGATCATAGATACATTCGTTGGGCGGATAAACTCCCATGTAGTAAGGCAACAGCGGCACCGTGGCGAAGAAGCGGACCGCCGAGACCGCAGTCTGCTTGACCGGACCCCAAGTATGGCCGTACCGCTCCAGTTGCTCGTCTTCAAAATAAGTCGGATTGTGGCTGGTGCTTGCGGCCGTCCAGGCGAAGGTGATCTGACGCCAATGACGCGGCTGTAACGGCGTGTCGCCCAACGAGCATTCCGGCGGCAGGCGTTTGCTCCCCGTCAGATCCTCGGGCTTGATACTGATGTCGGCCGTGATCTTGCGGATTGATTTCAAGTCTCTCGGCGAAATACATTTCTCGGCCAGCTTTATTTGCCCAGCAAGCTGTTGCTCCAACGTCGGTAGCGGCGCGGCACTTGGCTCCGTGGGTGGCGAGAGTTGAATTGGGAGCGGAGGTTCGACCGCCCGCGGCTGGGGAGGCGGTGGCGAGTTGGGACTATCGCTCAGCATCCTGGGAGGATTTGGAAGCGAGGCTGGCTGGACCGTGCCCAACGGCAATTCTCCGCTGGTCTGTACCACGCCCGAATCGGCTGCGGCGGATGACCATCGTCGGAACTGGAATGCGCCCTTCCATGGTAACTCTGGATCGCGCGGCAAGACCACTGCCGGCCCTTCCCACTTGGTGTGTGAAAAAAGCCGATTGGACGTGGCGCGATTCGCGACAGACGTCGAGGCGGTAAACGGGCTCGATGAGGATTCCTGGCGAACCAAAGAGGCCGAGGCCTGTGCCAGCAAAGCGCCAGAGTCGTCGGAAACCAAATGCAACGAACTGCCTGAAGTTGCCGAGGATGCATCGCCGCTGGCTAGGATCAGCCGGGCGACAGGCAGATCGCCAGCCAGCAGAGCCGGAGTGAAGTGAAAAATGATGCAACCGGTAAGAAAAAATAACAACGCAGGCGGGACGCCTACGCTACGGCCATGAGGTGGGACGCCCTTAAAGCGATTCGCCGCCAGAGTATTCGGTTGAGTAGTTTGGTGCTTCTTGCGTAATGGCGATGTCATGAGGGTGACTCTCCCGTACACTGGCTGGTGAGACCCGTAGGAATCGCGCATCCGTACGCAATTCCTCAATCGTGCGGGTTCCGCAGTACCCCATACCAGCCCGCAACCCGCCGACGAGCTGATAGACAAACGACCCCAAGGGTCCTTTGTAAGGAACCCTTCCTTCCACACCTTCAGGCACCAGTTTTTCGGTCGTGCGACCATCGCCGCTCTGGCGATACCGTTCGCTCGATCCTTGTATCATGGCACCCAAAGATCCCATTCCGCGATAGACCTTGAAGGTCCGCCCCTGGTAGAGGATTCTCGCCCCAGGGCTCTCTTCCAAACCGGCAAACAGTCCACCGATCATAACCACGTGAGCCCCTGCGGCAATGGCTTTGGTGATGTCACCCGAATAGCGGATGCCGCCGTCGGCAATCACCGGAATTCCTGCTTCCTGGGCCACCTGGGTTGCTTCGCTGATGGCCGTGATCTGTGGTACACCGACACCGGAGATGACACGGGTGGTGCAAATCGAGCCAGGCCCGATGCCCACCTTCACGGCATCAGCCCCTGCGGCGATGAGGTCGCGGCAGCCTTCGCCCGTAGCCACGTTTCCGGCGATCACGTCGATATCCCACTCCTTCTTGATCTTGCGAACCGTTTCAATCACATTGGCCGAATGGCCATGGGCACTGTCGACGACCAGCACGTCAACCCCTTTTTCGACCAAACATGCTGCGCGCTGGTAGTCACGAACACCAACAGCCGCACCGACCCTCAGCCTGCCTTGCCCATCTTTGCAGGCTTTCGGAAAGCGCCGCATCATATCAACATCTTTGATCGTAATGAGGCCCGTCAACCTAAAGGATTCGTCAACCAGCAAAAGCTTCTCCACTTTTTTTGCCATTAAAATCTTCTCAGCCTCCTCAAGCGTTACACTCCCCGTGGCCGTTATCAGGTTTTCTTTGGTCATTACTGCCGAGACGGGGATATCCTGGCTCTCTTGAAAACGGAGATCGCGGCGGGTGAGGATGCCGATCAGGCGGCCATCGGGTAATGTGATGGGCAACCCGGAGACGTGGAACTGGCTCATTACCTCGCGAGCGTGGGCAAGCGTAGCATCCGGGGGAAGGGTTGCTGGATTGCGAATGATGCCGTTGGCACTTCGCTTGACCTTAACAACCTCTTCGGCCTGACGATCGATGGAAAGGTTTTTGTGGACGATTCCTATCCCCCCTTCTTGGGCGAGAGCGATGGCCATGTCGCTCTCGGTCACAGTGTCCATGGGAGAGCTAAGCAGAGGAATGTTGAGACGAATCCGTCGCGTTAGCTGGGTAGTGACGTCAACATCTGCTGGTAGCACCTCACTATAGCGAGGCTCCAAAAGAACATCGTCAAAGGTCAGACCGAAGTGATCAGAAATTTTGTCGCGCATCGAAGGCCAATCCTTTAGGTGATGCCGCAGAGAGGCAAGTTTTGATGGAATTGGTTATTATACCTTAATTACCATCCGCGTAGGTGGTCTTCCGTCCGCGTGGCGGGCGTTTGCGGCCGAAGCGGCCAGTGCGCTCGGTTTCGGGCTGGCTACCGTAGTTTACCAACTCCAGCGTGCTACGGCGAATAAGCCGGCCGGTTGCGTCCATCTCCTTGGTCGTTTGAGAGACTGCGCCACCTGGAACATCGGGCGACGACATCGCCAAAGTGGTCACCGAACCTCTGGGCGTTTTCTGCAATGTCTTAATACAGGCCACGTTTTTCATCTCCGAGAGTACGCGTTGCGGCATATCGAGGGCCACGACCTCGGAGAGTGTCTCGCTCAAGACGACGGTTCCGCCGACATCCGTTGTTTTGCTTTGTCGTCGCAAAATATGAGGAGACAAAGTATCCGAAAAAAAGATGTTGACCGAAGTCCGACCAGTTGGGCCGGCAACTTCGATCTTCTGGGACAGGCATGGAATCTTTTGTTCTTCAATCGAGACCTCGGCGGCCACAGTGGGAAGAAACTTCACATCGCCACCAGCCAATTCACCGTGGAATCCCTGCTTGAGACATTGCGGCTGGCCGTCAAACTGCTTGCCGGCTATTTCCACACCAACCTCGACTTCCAGCACGACACCGTCGGCATCAATGCGCAACAACGAGGTCTTGGTTTCCGTGATGTTTACGTCGATGATGTGGCCGCCTTCGTCGAACGATTCGGTAACGACGCGGACGAGTTTCCAAGCTCCCGGTTGAAAGCTGGTCCAGGAATGATGGCGCGCGGAGACACCGGTCTCCTTCGCGGCACACCATTGTGCCCCGAGAGTCGTCAGCACCAGACCCGTCAGAATCCAGCCTCGCCGTAAGTGCAAGTTTATTGCGCTCCCTCGGAAAAAATCAAAACTGGCCGAAACGCCACCTGTTATCAGTTTAACCCGATGCTCCGGTAATGAAAGTGGCTTCGATGCCGCAAAATGCGAAAAAACCCGATATACCAGGGAATTAACAACCGATTGTAGGGGTTGGGAAAACTCGCGGGGAGGGTTAATCTCAGAAAAAACCTAACTCAAGTCGGCCGCCTAGCCCGGATTATGCATATATATTGTAGGGTGCTCGGAGCGAACCTCCAGAGAAATGGTGGGTTACGCAGGGAATCCAACGAACGGCAACCTTCCACCCTGGTTTAGACCGGTTCGCGCAACGCACCACGGCGATTGAGTTTCCGTGCTCCACCCACCCTACAAATATTCGCATTCCGCACCCAGAACCGGAAGAGCCAAAAATTGTCGGACCGTTTTCCCGAATTCTTATGGCAGGCAGCCGTTCGGGCAACTATAATAAAGTCGATTGCTTCATGTCTGCTTGGAACGGAAGGATTTTTGCTTCCGGGGAGAGAAACTGTGACCAATCCGAAGGGTGAAAAGCCGGAGTCCGACCATCCGCACGAGGACAATATCCCGCTGGAACTGCATCAGGATCCGCAGGGTTTGCCTTCGGCCGGCGAAGAGAATCCATTGGATGCCCTCGGCCTAAGTGCCTCAATTGAGGAGTTCCATTTTTCTGGCCCTGCCGAAGAGTTGGACTTCACCGAACCAACCGATTTTACTTTTCCCTCGAAGCAACCGGCGGAATCCGAGCAGCTTTTCGGGTTTGTGGAGGGCACACCGGGCGAATCGCCCCTGCCGGAAGAAGCTCCGGTTGCGGCCGAGCTGGCTGGCGAAGAGATTGCCGACCTCGAAGTTGCCGAAGAACCACCCGAGGAAGAAGAAAAGCCCAAGCCTAAGTTCGAGTTGCCTCGCTGGGCACGAATAGCCGAATGGGTCACGGTTGGCTTGTTGGCCGCAAGTGCCCTGCTGACCATCGCCGGCTCGATTGCTTGGGTGAAAGACCCCGGACGAGTCACTCTCATCTTGAACATCGCGTGCCCCGTGATGTTGGGGCTGATACCCTATACCCTGTGGCGTTCTCACACTCTCTGGCTGACTTATTCCGCCATCTATACCATCATACCGGCGTTGGGTGTCGCGGCGTTGATTGTAGGCACGTGGTCTGAGGGGCGGGAGCTTTCAGAATACAAATGGCAGTTCACCAAGGCCCGGGTAAGTGCCGGCAAGAAGCCGCCCGTTGTCATCGCACCCCCGGCGGAGCCTGCCGTGGCGGAAAAGACCGAACCGGCCACGGACCCTGCCGCGAAGTAGCTCTTAACTCAGAGACTATCCGAAAACTCCCCTCTCCCTTCGGGAGATGGGACCGGAATTCCAACTTCTCGGATAGCCTCTCAAAAGGGTCCGCGTTTCCAACTGCTCCATTTTCAGCGAGCGTGGGCGGCGGGCCTGGGCGGCCCTCTGCTTGCGTGAGGGGAACAGGCCGAGGCGGTCCAGAAAACCCTTCCACAGAATACTACTCTTTCGCATGGAACGTCTTTCCAGACAAAGTTACGCAAAGTGCGGGATCGCTCATCAGAACAAGTCAACGGCAGGCGGTTGGCAGCTTGGGCGAAGTAACAGGAAAATCAACTGCCGCGATTCCAAGATATTTGAAAAACCAATACAACACCCCGGCAAAAGAATCCGGGAAATTATCCCGCTCGCGGTATATCCCTCGTCAGGTTGCGTCCCCGCTGCTTGTAGCAGTTGGAAGGCCCAGAAATCGATATTGCCGTATAACCCGAAATAGGTAACAATCCACGCTCTCAGTTGGTTGGTTTCTGCTTGGCTCCCGAACAAGGCGTGGCGGTGGGGGCCGACATCATCGATCGCGCTTTCTCAAGGACGAGCGAGTATGAAGCCTAATCGCCAAGACCTCCAGGGCATGGAGAGCCAGGCGGAGAAGATGTCGGTGTCTTGTGCATCGTCCCATTCGATGCAATGGGTACTACAGGTTCTCGGGTTGGGCATCGTTGTTGCGGTGATCTACGGTGCGCGCATCTCCTCGGTGCCGATCCGCGGCGAGGAATCGCGGTGGGCTCGCGTCGCGCAGGAGATGATCGACTCAGGCGACTGGATCACCCCGCAGCAACAGGGGAAGGTTTTCCCCGACCGACCACCGTTGAATAGTTGGTGCATTGCCGCAACAAGCCTTGTCATTGGCGACACGAGTCCTTTTGCGGTGCGGTTGCCGACGCTCTTGGCGACGGTCTTGACCGCACTGTTGGTTGCCCTTTATACGCGTAATTTCCTCGGCAGTGGTGCATCGCTTACCGCAGGGCTGATCTACGCGACTTTTCCGCAGATACTGCAACTGGGACGTTTTGCGGAGAGCGACGCGCTGCTGACGCTTTTCATCACGGGATCGCTCTTTGTCTGGCATTACGGCTTCCTGCGCCGCTGGTCGCCATGGCGGTTCTGGTCGGCAGGCTACTCCCTAGCGGCCCTTGCCGCGCTTACCAAAGGACCGCAGGGACCGATCTATTTCGTGGGTGCCACATGCTTGTATCTCATCTTGCGGGGCGATTGGCGGAGGCTGTTTTCATGGGGCCATATCGCGGGTCTGGTACTGATGTTGCTACTAGTCGGCGCGTGGCAGATTCCTTATTCCTTAAACGTCGGCGCGGAGGCGTCGCTGAAGACTTGGAGCGAGGAGGGCACTTTAACGCAACGCTTGGCGGAGGCCGGAAGCAGCCGGTTTTTCGGCCACCTTCTGGCTTTCCCACTGGAGATATTCGGTGCGATGCTTCCCTGGTCTCTATTTGTGCCGGCGTTGGCGACGCGCGGCTTCTGGCGGGAGCGTGGAAACGGCCGCGACGGGGTTGTCTTTCTCCTTGTCATTGTGTTGGTCGTTCTCGCGCCTTGCTGGATTATTCCCAGCGCACGGGTCCGTTATGTGATGGCGCTCTTTCCGGCAGTCGCTTGCCTGTCTGCCATGGCCATTGACTATAGCTTGGAAAGTGCCAAGGATACGTTAAATCTGCGCCGTTGGAGTTGGTTTCATGGCGTGTCCGCCGTCGGAATGACGGGTTTGGGAGTCGCGGCCATCACGTTGGCCTGCACGGTATCGCGGTCCACCACGGCCAACGTGCCGGATGGTCTTCAAGCGTGGTTTCGCAGCTCGCCATTGCCGTCGCCAGCAATACTGGCTGTATTTGGCGGTGTGTCGCTGGCGGCGGCGACCGCCAGCTTTTTCTTGGCGAAAAAGGGTAGCCTCCGCCGCCCCCAGTGGGCTGTCTTGCCAGCAGCCATACTTCTCTGTGCGGGATACGACGGTCCGATCTTGGAATACCTGATTATCACCAGCCCTAACGCGCCAGCCGCTGTAGCTGGAATCAAAGCAGAAATTCCCGCAGGCGAGCTGCTGGCAAGTTTCGGCCCAGTGAACCATCTTTTCACGTATACCTATCGCGGTCCTGTCGAACTTCGGGAATGGCCGTCACCAGCCACGGCGGCGGAAGAGATTCCCGACTATTTCTGTTTCATGCAAACGTCCGCGGAAGAGTCGCACACGATTCCCGTTCCTTGGGAAAAAGTAGGGGAGGTCGTTTGCGACCGTTACCGCGGGGAGAATCCGCGCGAAGTCGTCGTCGTAGGGCGACGAATTTTTGCGCCACAGTTGGCAAACACACCTAAGGAACGCAAGTGACCTCCCAAAACAGTATCCCAAGGCGGAGTACAAACCGCCCGCTGCGTCTTTCGATCGTGATTCCGGTCTATCGTGGCGAAACCACCATTGCCCGGCTGACCCGATTGCTTGTAGCCGAGTTCGCCGGTGCGTGTGATCTGGAAATTGTCTTGGTGAACGACGGTAGCCCGGACGATTCGGCCGCGATCTGCCGCGCGCTGGCTAGCGAGATTCCGCAGGTTCGCTTCGTGAACCTTTCTCGCAATTTTGGCGAACACAACGCCGTGATGGCGGGACTGAACTGCGCTACGGGG
>JANXQG010000181.1 GCA_025356915.1 Planctomycetota bacterium
TGGCAAGCGTCCGTTTGAGAAGGCCGTCTTTTTCCCCACCGAGGGCTTCTACGGCATTGGCATCTGCGAGCAGGACGAAATCTTTCAGGACATGGAGAGCGAGTTCTTCAACACGCTCTCGGATAACACGCTCTTAGGCAATGCCAACATGATTGGCGCAAAAGCCGGTGGCTCGATTGCCCCCGGAGAACCGATCTATCCGGGCAAGGTGATTTCCACTGAGGGTGATCCGCGCCAAGAGATCATGTCGATTCAGTTGGGGTCCGGGGTGTATCCCGGCCTCAATAACATCATTGAAATGGTCCAGCAGAACCGGATCCGCAGAAACGGCGTCTCGGACTTGCAGACGGGCAACATCAGCGGCCTCCCCGGACGCACGACCGCAACGACTGTACAAGCCCTTTTAGCCGAAGGCAACAAGCGCCCCGACCTGACCCTCAAGGATATGCGCTATGAGGGATTGAGCGTCATCGGACTTCGACTGATTCAGTTGTGCCAGCAGTACATCAACTCTCCGATTGACTACGGGGCGAAGAAGTACCTGCAAATGGCGATGGATGTCTTAGGCAAAGATGCAGGAAAGCTCGCCATTGCGAAGCTACAGGACCTCAACCAGAACGCGGAATTGGGCCTCGGCGTGGAAATCGCCGCCGCCAGTGCCACCGGAAACAAGGACTTGCAGCGCCAGCAGTTGACGGGTGTGTTGACCCTGACCACACAAATCTTCCCGCAGATGATCCAGATGGCACAAGCCGCGACCCAGGCCGCTGGAACGCCGACGGGAGAGATTGCAGCCACCGCCCTCCGTACCATGTCCAACCTCTATGAACGGGTCATTGAACAGTATGACATTCCCGATGCTCAGCAGTTGGCACCACACGTTGATGCAGCGTTGGCGCGGATACAAACCCCCGCCGCAGGAGGGGCCCCTGGGGCTCAGCCTGGAGGAAGCCCGGCAGGTGGTCCAGCTCAGCCACCGAGCGGAATACCCGTCCTACCGCTTGGCACTCAGTCAATTGTACAAA
Organism: Planctomycetota bacterium; assembly: GCA_025356915.1. GTDB lineage: Bacteria > Planctomycetota > Planctomycetia > Pirellulales > Thermoguttaceae > JANXQG01. The sequence goes on from JANXQG010000181.1 coordinate 1,026, forward strand.
CGCGATCTCCGGACCTTGCTGGCGGCGGAGCCGTCTAGCCCACAAGTCGGCGTGTTGCTTGGGCGGCTCAACATGCTGGAAACCGTAGCAACGCTACCCTTTACTATCGAATCGGCGTTGGCCGAGAGAGACAAAACCCATGAGCGACGTGCAGCACGATCCCGCGGCCCCGGTGACGCCACCGCCGCTGCCACCTACGGAAGCCCCTACCGCATGGACCGTCCCGCAGACTGATGCGCGGGATTGGGCACGCGGCAAGACGTGGGAAGAAGTCGCCACCGTCACCGACCAGATGACGCAGATGCTCCGGCAGGCCTCGTTCCAGCCACCTACGCCAGTGGCGCAGTCCCCGAGTGCCTTTGATCTCTCGGATATTGCCGATGGCGATGTGGTCGATGGGAAACGCTTCAAGGAAGCCGTGGGCATCATGCGGAATATCATCCCGGCGATCCAGCAGAACACGACCAATCAGGCCAACATGTTCTACTTGCAGGCGCGGGTCGATCCCCGCTATAAGCCCGTCTTGGATCGGTACGAACCCGAAGTGCTTCGGGAGTTGAACCAGATTCCCCATCATGCCCGTACCCTTGACTCTATCGGGATGGTGTGCGATCTTGTAGCAGGACGCCATGTACAGGACCTTGCGCGAGAAATGGCTCAGCGCGAAGCCTCACTCATGGGCAATCTCCCCGTGCGAACCAGTGGGTATGGTGCCGCACCGTCTCCGGGACGCGATGGTATCCCCGACAACGCCGATGATATTCTCCGCGAACGTGGCCTGACGTGGGCCGCCTTGCGGGAGTTCTCGGACCTCAATCAATCCAGTCCCAAAGACTGGTTTGATCTCGTCAAGAAGCAACAGCTCATCGGGAGCAACTGACATGGCGAAATCCCCTACCCCACGTCAACTGATCGTCAGCCAGCCCACGTCCCCGTTCGGAGAAGCGACTCTGACGGAGGACCAACTGGACCGGGGCACGACCTTCCAAGAAGATTACATGTACGTCGATGGATGGTCGGATATGCTGCACGAGCGGGATGTTCATGTCCGCGAGTACAAGGAAGGCACGCGGAACGGGTCAGACATTCGGACCCTTCCCGGCAACGTCTACCTCTCGCGCTGCGCCCAAGTAGGTGGCGCGATGGACGCCCAGAAGTTGATGAAGGCCAAGATCAAAGGATACCGGGCCGTCGATGGAAGGCCGGTCGCCCAAGGTGGCGATGTGGGCCGCGATTGGCTCACGAAAATCCCGCAGGGATGGATTCTGCAGCCCGACAACACGATTCGTTCTCCCGCCGGCGATCTCCAGATGATGTTTGCCGATCAAGGCACAGCGGCCCGGAATCACCAGCAAAAGGAACGGCTCTGGTTGGAACAGTCGGGCAATGCGGTCCCCGAACGTTTGGGGGCGCAGGCCGACATGAGTGGTGGGAAGGAAATCACGCAAAAAGGCGGGAACAGTGTGGTCGATACGCCACGCGCCGCTAAAGGCAATCAAACGAAATAAACACCGACGGAGGCCCCTATGGCCTATGGACTAGTACCCGGTCGAGGACACTGGGCAATGCGGACACTCACGATTCAGTCCGCCAGCACGTTTAGCAAAGGCTGTGCGCTCGCCATCAATGGCGGTGCCGGCAAGGGATTTCAGGTTTCTGAGTATTCTGGTGGGGCCCCGAACTTCTTCGGCATCGCCACGCACGATTCGTTCGACTCCCTCCCGAAGGGCATTGTCACCATCGCCGTGCCGCAGGACTACAACTGCACGGTCTTCGCGGATCTCGATGTCGTCACCGCGTCCGGCCTCTCGGTCGGGTTCTCGGGCGGCATCATCAAAAAGGGCAACTTGACCTCGTACTTCTCGTCTGCGATTTCAACTGTCGCTGCCGGTCGTCCGCTGATTGTCTATGCGCTCCCGAACAGCGTTACGTCGCAGGTGGAATGCACGATTGCCACCGCCGCGTTGCTGTCGGCCACCTCCAACATTCCGGTCTAAGGAGACTGCGCCATGACTATCTCACGTGCCATGCTTGCCAACCTGCTGGAACCCAAGCTATCCAACGTCTGGATGGAAGCGTACCCGCAGCGGTCCATTGAGTGGGCCACCTTGTTCAACACCCGTTCGACCCAGAAGGCCACCATCACCGATTACAAGATGACCGGCTTCGGGTCGCTCGTGAAAAAGGGTGAAGGCGAATCCATCGTCTACACCGATCCGATCAACGGCCCGGTCAAGACCTACCAGGCCATTCGCTTTGGGTTGGGCTACAAGATCACGCAGGAAATGGTCGATCATGACCTCTATGGTCAGACCTTGAAGCTGGAGCAGGACCTCATGGGGGCCGCGATTGATGGACAGGAAACCATCGCCGCCAACTTCATGAACGGCGCGTTCGGCACCACGGACTCGGATGGCTATTCGTCCACCGGCTTCGATGGCTTGCAGCTCTGTTCGACCGCGCATACGCGGTTGGATGGTGGTACGAACATCAGCAATCGTCCGTCGTCAGACGGCGACCTCTCGCTGACGGGCATCCAGAACGCCGTCGTAGCCTTCCACAACCTCAAGTCGGATCGTGGCCGCACACAGGTCTTGCGTCCGGTGCGCGTCGTGGTTTCGCCCGAGGACATCTTCACCGCTCGGGAAATCCTGAACTCGGAGTACAAGCCGGGTACGGCGAACAACGAAATCAACGCCTTGCAGGATGATGGCCTGAGCTACTTCGTCTCCCACTACAAGACGGATACCAATTCGTGGTTCGTCTTGGGCGACAAGCACGATCTCAATTTCATTTGGGACGTAAAGCCACGGCAGGCGATGACCGCCAACGATGGCGACGGCTTCGATAAGGAAATCATCAAGCGCAAGGTGGTTCAGGGATTCGTCTGTGGTTTCGGTGAGTTTCGCGGCGTCTTTGGCTCCAACGGCCACTAACCCATAACGCAACGCTCGGGGCGGTGCCTTGCACCGCCTCATGGGTGAGGAGGCTGTATGCCAGTGAATACCATCAACCTGGTGGCGACACCGGGATCGAATACGGGACAGGCCATCGCGACCACGTTTACCTCGATTGCGATTGGCTCCGGCCATAGCTCGGGTGGGTCGGATTACGCGACGGGCAGCCCGGTCTATGCGTGGAAGTTCATTACCGTGCCAGTGGTTGCAACGACCGTCACGGCGACCAAGAGTGCGACCACGACCTACGCGGTGTCGGGCTTTACGGTCGGGGATTACGTCAATGCTGTGGTTGGTACTGCGTCCGGCCTGTCGCTGGGCGTCACGTTGGATGCGTGGATGAGTGCCGGCGAAACGGTGACGATTCAGTATTCCAACGTCAGCACGGCCAACGCTAGCCAGATCACGACCAACGTGGTCTTGGAATGTTGCCGGATCGTGGCCTAAGATGGCCTACTCTCGTCATCGGGTGTTCTTCGACTCCTACCAGACGATTACGAGCCCGAACAGTTC
>JANXQG010000189.1 GCA_025356915.1 Planctomycetota bacterium
CAGCAGACGTTCTTCAACGACGGAGACTACGCGGCCTACTTGGAATTGATGGCCGAGTGGTGCCGCGAAGAGGGGGTGGCAATTTGGAGTTATTGCCCAGAGATATACGCCAGCACGGTTGCACTGGCCGGCCGCTGGGAGACGAAACTTTCCTTGGTCGTCTGGAGGAAATGGTAGGTCGTGTCCTCAAACCCAAAAAAAAACGCGGCCCAAAACCGAAACAGAATACGAATTAAGTCATGTGTTTCCGGAATTCCGAAACAGAATACGAATTAAGTCATGTGTCCCCGGAATTCGTCCCCGGAATTCAACCCCGGAATTCAACCATCGCATCCTGCTTCCATTCGACGGGTGACTGAGTTAAGATGGCGGATGGAGATTTTTCTTCTCCGTAAAGGAACAACGACGTGACTACCCTTACCACAACCGAAGCGTCCAAACGCCTCGACGAGGTTCTCGATCATTTGGCCGAATCCCATGAGGCCGTTCAAATTACCGGCGAGCGACATTCTGGGGTATTGGTGTCCGAAGACGGCTGGCGGGCCATCCAAGAAACATTGTACCTCACAAGCATCCCCTGCATGAAGGAGTCGATTGTCGAGGGACTGCGCACGCCGGTCGAGCAGTGTGTCAAGGAGCTTGACTGGTGAACTGGACCTTGGTGTTCACTGCACAAGCGAAGAAGGACGCCAAAAAGCTCGCGTCCTCCGGTCTGAAGGCCCAAGCCCAGCGCCTTCTCGATGTCCTGGTCATGGACCCCTATCTGACACCTCCGCGTTACGAAAAGCTGATCGGCGACCTGGCCGGGGCGTACTCCAGACGAATCAACATTCAGCATCGTCTCGTGTATCAGGTCTTGGACGATGCCAGAGTGGTCAAGGTCATCCGCAAGGACACACTACGAATAACTGCCTTAGGACCGGCGAATCAATAACTGTACTCATCTCGCTCCGCGAGATGCATTCCATCTCGCGGAGCGAGATGAGTAGTGCGCTTGTGAGTATATCAGATCGACGGGTGGAAGTCCCTGTCGAAGTTTGGTCTGAACTTCGTAATCGACAGTAACTGCGTCCTCGTGAGAGGAGGTGGAGAGCAACTGGAAGTGAATCGCTGATCCATAGGATAACGAACTCGATTCGGTCGGATGTCGTGGCCAACCTGCTGCTCAGGGTGAAGCCCAAGTGACGCCAAGGTCCCGCGAGGGATACGGTCGGCAGACCGTGCGGTAAGCTCCAAATGAAACCAGACTAGGGTTTGGAGACGGCATCAGGATGGTTGGAGATGGAGCGGCGAGAAGGTTTGATATATAAAGCAAGGAGACCTGGACGGCAACAGGAAGGTGTTCATTGTCCCTCATAAGGATACGAAGAGCCGGCCGTTCAGGAGTCAGAGCATCCATAGTAGCGAGGAAGCCGGGTAATTCCGGTGGAGCGAAGGGATGCAGGGAGATGGATGCGTGATGGCCAAACGAAGGGAAAGAGACTACGAACCGGTAACAGTGCCGTTCTCGGCTACACCTGCCGGAGAACCCGTCTCGACACGAGGCTGGGCAAACCCGCACGTTTGGACAGACCGCATGTTGACGACACTCGAGCAAGGAGTGCGAGGAGGTTTCGACGAACAAGGGTTGTACAGCCTGAACGCTGCCCATGTCCGTTTTGCTCAATCCTCTCGGAGGTAAAACCATCAACTGGAAAGCCGGATGCGGGAAATCCGCCCGTCCGGTTTGGAGGGAGGGGAGGCCGAAATCAATCGGCCTTCCCTACCCCTATCGTTCCGAAAACCCGACACTTATTGATTCGCCGGTCCTTACCGTCCCGGCCGCTTTTTTCTCGGCGACACACGTTGCCAAGGACGATCCACAAGCCGCGCAACCCTGCGCACCCTCAAAGGCCGCTGCCCCCTTGTATTGGCCCAGCTCCGAATTGCCTGGGGACGCACTTGATTCCAGCGGTGTACTCGTCCAACAATCGGCGGAAGATCCGATACTCGTCGATTGACACGCCCGGCGGCGTTTGGTGGTCGACGCTGGGAATGAACCCGCCGCTGGCCATCAGCGGGCGCAGTCGCTCAAACTCGCGGCGCATCGTTTCCTCACCCTTGTTCATGGTCATCTTGTCGAAGTGTCCCACGATGCAGAGTCTCGGGAATTGTTCCCGCAAGGCCATGCCGTCGACGCCAGCCTGCCGTTCCAGCGGCAATACGCCCTGGATTCCCTCACGCAAGAGCCAGGGCACCATGCGGGTTACGTCACCGTCCGTGTCGACAAAAATCATGGTGCCCATCTCCTGCAGCCGAGGCACGAGTCGGCGGTAGTAGGGTGCAATGAACTCATCGAAATGCCGCTCGGAGATCATCGGCCCATGGTTGTACGAAACATCCTCGGCGATCGTGGCGAAGGTGGGCACGCACGCGCGTTCGACCTGGTCAAGTATCTTCAGGTTGAACTCGGTCAGATCCTCGTTGATTTTGTGGATCAGCTCCGGCTGATCGTAGTAGGAGAGGCTAATCTTCGTAAAACCCATCAGGGTGCGAGGAAACCAGAAATAGCCTTCCAATGTGATCCACACGACCGCCTCGCCCTCGGCCTGCCGCGCCGCCCAGGGACGCATTGCCTCGATCGCGCCGGAGTGGTGCGGAAACAATTGCGGACGGACCTTCAGGTAATCGTCCATGTTCGAGACGATCCCTTCGACGTGATGCTGTACGGCTTCGATCGTTGGGTCGGTCGTCGAGAACCAAAACTGCTGGTAAGGATCAAGGTTGAAGTATTGAGCGATGTCGAAGACATCGTTGAGCTGGCAGGGAAGGCCTTCGCTCTTCCATCGCGCGATCGTCTGGTCCCACCACATGGCCCATTCCCAACGTGGTAGCCGATCAGCCCCCTGAAAGTTCATCACCGCTCGGAATCGTTCAACGTGGTTCATGGAATCCTCATGCTTGGGCAAGGCTGCGACGAATGCTGCTGAATCGTTCAGGTTGCATTATAGCCTAGTATTTCCTATTTCGCCTCCGCTCGGATATTGTCGAAGCTGCTTTTGCCTACACATCCCACCACAGCCTACTGCCTCTCATGCGCTAGTTCGTCAGGCGGTTCGGTAAGCTGCATGGCCAGCACTGCGGCCGGCAAAAAGAGCAGACCGGAGTACAGAATGGCCAGCCGATGGTCGCCCACCTTGGAGAACAGCCCAAAGAACACGGTGGCGCAGGCGGCGACAATGCGTCCGATATTGTAGCAGAATCCTGCGCCCGTGGTCCTTAGCAGCGTGGGAAACAGCGGCGGCAGATACATTGTGAACAGGGCAAACAGACCCTGACACATCCCGATGGGTACAAACCACCAGGCGAGGCTTACGTGGCTAAGCGGCGTGCCATAGGCTGCGGTGATTCCAAGGAAATAGAGGACGCATCCGGCGGCGATGGTGCGACGGTAGCCAATACGCCTGGCGACCGAGGCGGCAACGAAGTTCCCCGCCGTCGAAGCGGCAACCACCACGATCATGGCCTGGCTGGCAAAGCGGGTCATCTCGGGACGCGTCCAGGCGGCCAGTTCGGGCAGATTCCGCAGATGCTGGAGAAACCAGAACATGAAGGCCCAATGGCCCGAGAGCGAGAACCCGCACACCAGGATCGTCAATGCCGTGGTTCGCCGGATCTTGCCGCGGAATAGGTCCAATACGCCAGGCTGATGCGATTGCCCGCGGCTTCGAGCTTCATACCACTCCTGCGACTCTGGCACGGCGCGGCGAATCCAAACGACGATCAGTGCTGGGAGGATGCCAACCAGGAAGACCGCGCGGTAGGGAAAGTTCGAGAGGATGTGTCCGGCGATCATGGCCGTGATGATGCCCAGGTTGACGCCTGTTTGGAGCACGGCAGCGATCCAATGCCTCCAGCGGCGAGGCCACGTCTCACTGAGCAACGCCGCCCCAACAGCCCATTCCCCGCCAATTCCAAGTGCCGCAAGGAACCGAAAAATCAACAGATGCCACCATGTTGCGGCGAAATATGAACCGCCGGTGAACAGTGCGTAGGTGAGGATGGTGAGTACAAGGGTCTGGCTACGTCCCAGACGGTCGCCGATCCATCCAAACAGTCCACCACCAAGAGCCCAACCGAGGAGAAATGCTCCTTGGATCAAGGAGCCGTAATAGCCGACTGCGTTGTCTTTCGCATCGACGTTGAGCAGTTCGGCCACGAAGGGGGTAGCGACAAGCGTGTAGAGATGCAGTTCAAGCCCGTCGAAAGTCCAGCCGAGCCAGGCGGCAATGCCCGAGCGCCACTGCGAGGGAGAGACGTCGCGGAGCCGTTCGACTTCCAGGCTGCGGCTGGTTCGATTGCCGTCTTTCGCGATTTCTGAGGCAGTCGTTTCGGGCATGATAAATCTCGAACGATGGGCAGTTATATGAGACCCGGCGCACGCAGGTGTTCCACGCACCAGAGCATCT
>JANXQG010000200.1 GCA_025356915.1 Planctomycetota bacterium
TCGAGCGAGTTCAACTTCTCAATGATCAATGTGATCTTTGACGACAGCGTCGATTTCTACTTCGCCCGGCAGCGAGTGCTGGAACGGCTCACGCTCTCAAGCACGTTCCTACCGCGAGGCGTGGTGCCTTACCTGGCCCCCGATGCCACGGCTCTGGGCCAAATCTTCTGGTACACGGTCGAAGGCGAGGGACAAGATTTGGGCCGGCTCCGCGCGATCCAGGATTGGTACGTCCGTTATCAGCTCAACTCGGTTCCCGGCGTGGCCCAGGTTGCCTCGGTGGGCGGAATGCCGATCGAGTATCAGATCGATGTCGATCCTAATAAACTTCGTGCTTATAACGTAACCCTCGGCGAGCTTTTCTCCGCCGTTTCCCGAGCCAATTCGTCGGTCGGCGGCAAAGTGATCCAGAAAGGCAATGCCGAGTTTATCGTCCGCGGCATGGGCTGGATCGAAAGCATCCGAGATATCGAAAAGATCGTGGTTAAGACCGAGAACGAGAAAGGCACGCCTATCTGCGTATCACAACTCGGCACGGTTGGCTGTGGCAGCGAGTTCCGCCGCAGTGTGCTGGAAAAGAACGGCAGCGAGGCGGTCGGCGCTGTCGTGATGATGCGGCACGGCGAGAACCCCTTGCAGGTCACCAAACGGATCAAAGACAAGATACAGGAACTTCAGCCGGGCCTGCCCGAGGGGATCCGCATCGTTCCTTTCTACGATCGCACCCGGTTGATTCATGGCGCGATCGAGACGGTCACCGAGACTCTCCTGCACGAGATGATCATCGCCTCGCTGGCGATTTTGCTGATCCTCATGCACTTCCGTAGCGCGGTGTTGATCTGCATGACGCTGCCGCTGGCCGTGCTCGTGTCGTTCATCCTCATGAAGCACTTCAACGTGCCGTCGAACATCATGTCGCTCTCGGGTATCGCCATTTCGATCGGCATCCTGGTCGATCAGGCGATTGTGATGGTGGAGAACGCCACGCACCATCTCACAGCCCACTTCGGCCCGGGGAAGCGAATCGAGGGCGATACCCGCGAGATCGTCATCAAGGCATGCCGTACGGTCGGGCGGCCGATCTTCTTTTCCGTTCTGATCATTCTGCTGTCGTTTGCCCCTGTCTTTGCCATGTCGGGCCGCGAAGGCAAAACGTTCCACCCACTGGCCTTTACGAAGAGTTTTGCCATGATCGGCGTGGCACTGATCTCGATAACTCTGGTGCCGGCGCTCATCCCTAGCTTCATCAAAGGCCGCCTACGAAGCGAAGAAGAAAGCTGGCTTGTGCGGAACCTGATCGGCATCTATAAGCCTTGGCTTACGTGGCTAATGCCGCGGCGGAACTTTGCCATGTGGTCGTTTTCAGCCCTTCTTATTGCGGGGGCGGGACTATTTCCGCTGGATGCCGTGATCGGCGTGGCCTGGCGGACCTGCTTCCTGGTCACGGTATTCGTGACGATGTCGGTCACGATCTTGCTTATCGTCGGCTGGCGCTGGCAGCTTCTTTCCTTCGTCACGCTTGGTGCGTTGGCCCTGGCGGCCTACAACTTTCCCAAGATCGGCACCGACTACATGCCGCCGCTGGACGAAGGGAGCATTCTGGACATGCCGGTCACCGTGCCGCGGGTTTCAGTCACCCAGGCATCTGCGGATCTCAAAACCCGTGACGCCATTATACGGCGTTTTCCGGAAGTCGAATTGATCGTCGGCAAGGCCGGCCGGGCCGACACGCCCACCGACCCTTCGCCACTGGACATGGTCGAAAGCGTGATCACTCTGCGGCCAAAAGAACATTGGACCAAGCGAAAGCTCGATTACAAGGATGCCCAGCGGCAGATGGCCGCGGTGCTCAATGCCTTGCAAAAACAGAATCTCATCGAGGCAATACCCGACGATACCGAGCGACATGCGCTCATGGACCCTGCCACGATGAACGCCGTGACGCGGTTCGACGAGACGATGCGCGAGATGGTACATATACGGTTCAATGCGTTCGAGGAGCAGCTTGGCCCCAAACTGCTGCGACAGTTCATCGCGGAACTGGTTGCCCGTTGGCAAAAGACCGGCCGCCTGCTCGCGCCGGTCAGCGATGCCGAGATCGACCAACTCGCCGCGGGGTTCCAGAAGCAGTTTGCGCCGATCCTTGCTGACGGCCCCAATCAGGAGGACATCAATCGCCTGATGCAGAAAGTTGCGGAAAAGCTCGCTTCGCCCGATGGCGGGCAGAAGGTCGAACTCAATCCCGATCTGCTAGCCCCGAAGTATAGCGCTCTCTACGATAGCTGGCTCAACGTGGCCGAAGTCCTCGGTGCCGAGCGGCCGACGCTCTTCACCGATATGTGGCAAACCATCGTCGACCAGCGCGACCGCCAATGGCGCGCACGGGCCAAGCAGATCGACGACGAAATTCTCGACTGCGCCGCGGCCACCTACGACCATTATGCTATCGACGAGCTTCAGAAAGTGGCTCAGGGCACGCCGAACGAAACCGCCCCCCCTCACCCTCTCCCAAAGGGAGAGGGGACGAATGCGGCCGAAAAGCAGAAGCTCAACAAGATTCGCGCGGAACTCGACAAGGTCTGGACGCCGAAACTCTACCTGGGCCGCAAGTCGAAAGACGATCTTTTGAAGGAGTTGGATAGCGTTGTCCGCGTGCCCGGCTGGGCTAACATCTGGACGCAGCCAATCATCAATCGCATCAACATGCTGGCCACCGGCGTGCGGACGCCGATCGGCGTGAAGGTTTTTGGTAATAACCTCGACCAGATTCAGAAGGTTTCGGATGAGGTGGCCGAGACCCTGCGAAGCGTGCCGGGGGCGGTGAACGTCGTTCCGGATCAGAGCCGTGGCAAGGGCTATCTGGAGATCAAGCCTGATCGCGACCGCGCCGCGCGCTACGGCGTAAACATCGGCGATATCTGGGACGTGGCCGAGGTGGCCTTGGGTGGCAAAGCGATTACGACGACGGTCGAAGGCCGCGAGCGGTTCCCCGTGCGAGTTCGCTACGGTCGCAGCTTTCGTCAGGACGAGGAGGACGTCAAAAACCTCTTAATTAACGCCGCTTCCGCTCCGATGCGAGAAGCTGTAAGCGGTAGCATGAGCGATGCGAAATCGGCTGGAAGTAAACCAGCTTCTGGAGTTTCTCGCCAAATTCCGCTCTCGATGGTCGCTGATGTCCAGATCGTGGAAGGTCCTGCCATGATCAAGAGTGAAAACGGCATGTTGCGGTCTTACGTGCAACTGGACGTCCGCGATCGCGACATCGTCGGTTTTGTCGAGGAGGCCCAGCGAGTCGTGGCCCAAAAAGTCAAGCTGCCGCAAGGCATGTATCTCGCATGGAGCGGGGAGTTCGAGAACCAGGTCCGGGCACGCAAGACGATGCAGATTGTCTTCCCCGCCGTGGTCCTGGTGATTTTCGTGATCCTTTACCTGACGTACAACGATTTCATCGATGCCTTGCTTATGTTGATGTGCGTGCCCGAGGCGATGGTTGGCGGGATATTCTTTCTGTGGCTCTTTGACTACCATTTCAGTGTCGCCGTGCAGGTCGGATTCATCGCCTGTTTTGGCATGGCGACCGAGACGGGCATTATCATGCTCGTTTATTTGCGCGAGGCGATCGAGAAACGTGGCGGCCTGGAGAAGATCGGCTCGCTGGCCGAACTCCGCGACGCAGTGATCGAAGGGGCCGTGCATCGTTTGCGACCAAAACTCTTAACCGAGGGGGTAGCAATCATCGCCTTGGCACCAATGCTTTGGGCCTCCGGCGTCGGCCACGAGATCATTTCGGCCATGGCCGCCCCCGTGCTGGGCGGATTGCTGATTGCCGACGAGGTGGTCGATATCTTCATTCCCGTGCGATTTTATTGGACCCGCCGACATCGCTGGCTGAAAATGCGGGGAATTGACCCAACCACGGCGGGCTATGACCGGCTTTAGGGTGGGACTGTTTCAGCCGTTCCGATTCGGTATAATCGTGTCGGTTGGAGTGAAATAGGTTTGTATCGAATTGCCAAAGGACCGTTAACCGTGCCCAGTCGAATTGATATGCAGGAAGTCCTCGCTGTGATCTTAGCCGGCGGCAAAGGTTCGCGGTTGGATCCGCTGACTCGCGACCGCGCCAAGCCAGCCGTGCCATTTGGCGGTGGCTATCGCATCATCGACTTTACGCTCTCAAATTGCCTCAACAGCGGCATTCGTAAGAACTTGATCCTCACGCAGTATAAGGCGATGAGCCTCGACCGGCACATCAGCCTCGGCTGGCAACGTTACTTGTGCCGCGAGTTGGGCGAGTTTATCGACGTGGTGCCTCCACAGCAGCGGATCGACGAGCATTGGTATCAAGGCACGGCTGACGCCGTCTACCAGAACATCTACACGATGGAGAAGGAACGGCCGACGTACGTTGTAATCCTGGCCGGCGACCACATCTATAAGATGGACTATATGAAACTCGTCGAGCAGCACATCGAGACGCGCGCCGACCTGACGATCGGTGCCCTCCGCACCGACCTCGAAGCGGCCACGCAGTTTGGGGTGATGGAGGTCGATAGCGAGCACCGCTTACTGGGCTTTCAGGAGAAGCCGGCCCATCCGACATCGATTCCCGGCGATGCGAAACATGCTTTGTCGTCCATGGGTATTTACGTCTTCAACGCCCGATTCCTCTTTGAACAGCTTTGCCTTGACGCCACGCGCCCCAACAGCAAGCACGATTTTGGCCGCGACGTGATTCCGATGGTGATCCACACCCATCGAGTTTTCGCCTATCCGTTCCTGGACGAGAACCGCAAAAAAGACGCCTATTGGCGCGATGTAGGCACCTTGGATGCCTACTACGACGCCAACATGGACCTGATTTCCGTCGATCCGCTCTTGAATCTATACGACCGGCACTGGCCGATCCGCACCTATCAGGCGAACTATCCGCCGCCGAAATTCGTCTTTGCCGAGGAAGGCGAAACGGCCCGCCGCGGTCAGGCTCTGGACAGCATCATCTGCCACGGCACGATCGTCTCCGGCGGACATGTCGAGCGGAGCGTGCTCGGGCCTAACGTGCGGATTAACAGTTACTCACGCGTCGAAGACTCACTGCTCTTTGAAGGCGTGAACGTCGGCCGGCACGCCAAGATCCGGCGCGCCATCATCGACAAGGAGGTGGAGATTCCGCCCGGCATCGAGATCGGATACGATCGCGAGTTGGATCACAGCCGCGGGTTCCTCGTCACCGAGAGCGGCCTGACCGTGATTGCCAAGACGCACGGCGTCGAACATTTCGCCGCGCGGTAGGGGTATGGCATCTCAGGTTGTTCATACCGAGGGGCAGGGCACTTAAGAAGCAGGGTGGGCCGAGTGAAACGAGTCCCACCATGAGAAGAATATACGAATGTTGAAATCCCAGAATAATTCAAAGTAGAAAATTCAAAGGCTCAAAACAGGCGTTTTGGTTTTCGGCTTTTGAATTTCCGATTCGTTTTGAATTTCGTGCTTCGGAT
>JANXQG010000248.1 GCA_025356915.1 Planctomycetota bacterium
AGGAAATCAGCTATATTCACGCCGAGGGCTATCCTGCGGCGGAGATGAAGCATGGGCCGATTGCACTGGTCGATCGTAACACGCCCAGCGTTTTCCTCATGCCGCATGGGCAGACCTACGACAAGGTAATGTCAAACGTGGAGGAGATTAAGGCCCGCGGTGGACCGGTGATTGCAATCGTCTGTGAAGGCGATCGTGAGGTTGGTCGCCTGGCCGACGACGTGATCGAGGTGCCGGCCGTCGAAGAGTTCCTGCAACCCATCATCACCGTGATTCCCCTTCAACTCTTGGCCTACTACATCGCCGTCGCCCGAGGCTGCGATATTGACAAGCCGCGAAATCTGGCGAAGAGCGTGACCGTGGAGTGATCGATGAAACCAAGCGACCCACTTCAAGAAAAACATCATCTCCGGGCTGCGGCCCATCTCCGGCGACTCCACCAGCAAAATGGTGATCTGCTCAGTGCCTGTATCTTTGAACGGTTGGTTCACCTGCCGCAGTACACATCAGCCCAGACGGTGCTGTGCTATGTCAGTTTTCGCAGCGAAGTGTCCACCCACGCATTTTTCGCACGGATGTTGGCAGACTGCAAACGGGTTGTTGTGCCCTATTGTGTGGCCCAACATCTCGAACTATTTTGCTTGCATAGCCTCAATGACCTAGCTCCAGGCACGCTGGGCATCCTGGAGCCTAAGCTCGAATTGCGCGAGCAAAACCATCGGCGTGCCAAAGTAGATGAACTCGATTTGCTGGTCATCCCAGGCTTGGCGTTCGACCGCCAAGGTGGCCGGCTCGGTTACGGTAAGGGCTATTTCGATCGTCTGCTGTCAGGCGCGCGGGCAGATGCACTACTAGCCGCCGTGGCCTTTGAGTGCCAACTGTTTGACTCCGTGCCGATGCGGACGTACGACGTACGAGTTGACGCAGTGATTACCGAGACCGGTATCTTACAAATCGACCGTCACGCCCGCGAGGCATCTGGCAACCGGTTCGATATCGTCTCGGCTAGAGAGATCGAGCACCGGTGCCTTGCACCAGACGATGCTAAAACGCTCGCCAAGCCGATCGATGGCATACTGCACGGCGTCGGGGATTTCTAGCTCGCCGCGCGGCGATGGCTCGATCGAACGGCATGCCTCGAAGATGGCCGGTCCGAATCGCCAGCAATTCATGCTCACGCCGAGTGGTCGCGGCAGTCGGGCCAGAGTGGTTTCGTCGGGCTTTTCGATGATTCGCTGCAAACGTGTCGAGCCGTCGGCCTCGGTAATCCCCTCGACCACCGAAAACTTTGAAATGCGCTCGGCTGGGATATTGCTTTGGGCCACTAAGGTCTCCTGATCGAAGATTGCCACGGCCGGCCCAGGGGCATCGCGCAGCCCGCAAAATGCCTGTAGCGGGTAGTAGTTGTCGGAATTGATCATTATGAATGGCCGCTGGCCGACAACCTGCTCGGCGGCGGCGACCGCGTCGGCGGTGCCCAGCGGCTCAAGCTGGACGGCGAACTCAATCGTCATCCGTCGCGGTCGCAATTCGGTGTAGTACTTTTGCATCTGGCCGTGTTCCGGTCCCACGACTAGGCACGCCCTCGTGATGCCCGCTTCAGCCGCTACGCCGAGGACATAATCCAGGAACGGCCGGCCGATGGGAATCATCGCCTTGACGCCGCTATCCGCAGCAGCCGCCAGGGTCGGGTTCAAGGCCACTGCCGGATCCGATTTTCGCATCCGTGTTCCGAGTCCTCGGGCAAGAATTACCACTTGATCCATGGATTCCTCACTTATTGAGTTTGGCATAGTCAGTAAACGCCTCGGCAACCTTACCTTCTTTTTCGTCGCCTCGGTGCAAAAAAACTCGATAACGCAGGGCGATTTCCTTCCCCTGCGGCAGTACATACGGTTCGGCCGCGCTTTCCTTACCGACGAAACCTTGTCGAGCAAACGGGTTGGCGGCGAACAATCCGTAGGTTCGCACATGCCAACCGGTCGGGTGGCGAAAGCTCTGGGGATGATCAAAAATGGCAATACCGACCGTCTGACCGTCCAGCGGGCCATGGTAATCGACCCAGTCAGCTCGCTTGCCCCAGGCCGCTCCGTTCGTCTGACCCAGGCTATTGATAATTTGCCCGCCCTGTTTGGAATCGACCCGCAGCGAATCGGCGACGCGAAGGCCAAACGTGCCCTCTTTGGTATCGCCGAACGTGACCGGCCCCTCGCCGGCGCGGAGTGTGATATCGAAGTCGATCCATCGTGAATCGCCCCAGGCGCCAAAGGTTAGGCACCGTAGGTCTTCGCAAACCTTCTTGCCGGCGGGGCTCAGCCAATCGTTCTCCGTCACGACCTGGGCTTTCGCGCCGCTTGCGATCTTGACGAACTTGCGATGTACGATCGTGCCCGTCTTGCCCGCAGGTGTTTCGGTCCAAAAATCAATGCCGTTCACACTGCCGTGCGAGAACCAGAGCGAACGGTGGTGAACGTGGTCCTTGGTTTCAGTGTTTTTCACCTGCATGGGGTAGGCGCGGGTCAGCCGCTTTCCGGTCGGTCCAAAGATTGGCCAGAGAATCGGTTTAGTGCCGGATTGAAGGACGTACTCCGTGAACGGGTGGCCGTCGATTTTCACCGTCACGCCATGTTCCGACCGCTGGGCCGTGACCTCGGTAGCCCGTAGCAGAGGGGCAACCGCGAGGACAATCACGAAGATCATAATGAATGGTTTAGCAGTCATGGCGATAACAGGGGTAGTATGGCTGAGGGCCAGCTCACAATGATTCGACCCGAATTCATCGGATAGGTCAATGGGGTGATCTTCTTCTTTTCATGGCAGGCCATCGTGTGGTACAATACCCCCATGAAGGAGCCTTCACTAGCCAATGTCCAACCGAGGGATCGTCATGGGTAGACGCTCTCGTTCTGGTCTCCTACCGCACGGCCTCGTGATACTTCATGAGGACCGAGATATCCTTGTGGTGGACAAGCCCGCGGGGCTCTTGACGATCGGCACCGAGAGCGACAAATCGCGCACCGCCTATTACATCCTAACGGATTACGTCCGCAAGGGCTGCGCCCGCTCCCGTGACCGTCTGTTCATCGTGCATCGGCTCGACCGGGATACTTCCGGGGTTCTCGTCTTTGCCAAGAGCGAAGAGGCGAAGGTCCGTTTGCAGGGTGCGTGGAGTGAGACGGAGAAGAAGTATTTTGCCGTCGTTCATGGCCAGTGCCGGAAGAGCGAGGAGACCATTACGACCTACCTCGCAGAGAACCAAGCGCACGTCATGTACTCGACGTCCGACCCTGCCAAGGGAAAGCTATCCCATACGGCTTACCAAGTCCTCAAACAGACAAAGCGATTTGCTTTGCTGGAAGTCTCTTTATTGACAGGCCGGAAGAACCAAATCCGGGTGCATCTTGCCGATGTCGGACATCCCATCGTGGGCGATCGGAAGTATGGCAATGCGAAGGAATCCTACGCGAATCTCGCACTTCACGCTCGGTCGCTCTCCTTCACGCACCCATTCAGCGGCCAGCGGCTAACTTTTGCAGCGAAAGTGCCGGAGTATTTCAACAAGTTAATCGGTGGCATTTAAGGACCGGCGAATCAATAAGTGTCGGGTTTTCGGAACGTACTCATCTCGCTCCGCGAGATGGAATGCATCTCGCGGAGCGAGATGAGTACAGTTA
>JANXQG010000260.1 GCA_025356915.1 Planctomycetota bacterium
TGCAGCCGCCAGGAATCATCAGCGGTGTTTGCGGTTTCTCCGAGTAAGGCTCGAGAGTTGCACTGGCCTTGATATTCTTCGGAGTACCCACGAAGAGGGCTTTGGGGGGTTCAAACTTCAGTGGAACTAGATTGCCGTCGGCTGGCTTAACATCATCGGCCGCAGTGGCGAATGATGCGTGGCACAACGCCACGGCCAAGGTTGACAGGAAGGTCCAGCGGGTAATAGCGAGGTTAGTCATAGGGGGGGTAGGGAGGGATTGGGGGTTGGGGGTTGGGAGGCTTCAGACGTTTCGACTACTTAGGACCGGCGCATCAATAAGTTTCGGGTTTTCGGAACGTACTCATCTCGCTCCGCGAGATGGAATGCATCTCGCGGAGCGAGATGAGTACAGTTATTGATTCGCCGGTCCTTATCTACTATAAATGCTACCGATTGACCATGCAAGGTGTTAGGATAGGTGTATCAATAAAAGAAAGTAGGAATACAGGAAGACAGGAGGATGGAAAAGAAAATGAATGGCTCTTTTTATTTCCTTTCTCCATTTTTCTGTCCACATTTTTCTGTCCAAAGGTTTTTTTATGCCTGAAACCGTCCTTTCCTTGATTCTCCCGGCGTTTGACGAGGCCCTGCGGCTGCCGCCGTACCTGAAGTCCGTGCGTCGATATCTGGAGGAGAGTTTCCGGCAGCCCTATGAGGTCATTGTGGTCGACGACGGCAGCCGCGACGAAACAGCGGCTGTTGTCCTGCGTCTGGCCGGTCAGTGGCCACGACTTCGTCTGCTGCGGCACAATCAAAACGAGGGAAAGGGATCCGCCGTGCGGACTGGGGTTTTGGCGGCACGGGGGGAATTGCTGCTATTTGCGGATGCGGATGGCGCAACGCCGATTGAAGAACACGCTCGGATGGCGGCCGCGATCGCGCAAGGAGCCGATGTGGCAATTGGTTCGAGGTTGGCACCCGATCCAACCATCCGCCGTTCGCGCCATTGGTATCGGGGGCTGGCCGGAAAACTGTTCGCGCTGGCTGCCCGCCGATTGCTGCGGATCCCGGCGATTGATACGCAGTGCGGATTTAAGATGTTTCGCGCCGCGACGGGTCGCCAATTGTTTGCGGCTCTCGAGGAAACCGGCTACTTATTTGACCTAGAGATTCTTATCCTGGCCCAGCGGTTTGGTCTGCGCGTGATCGAAGTGCCGGTTCACTGGCAGGAAGTGCCTGGCGGGCACCTTCATCCGTTACGGGAACTGCCGCAGATCATCGCCGGACTTTGGCGGCTGCGGCGACGGTAGTGTAGCCGATTTGTGGCGAGTCTTACCAAAAGTGTAAAGGCGTTAAAGTTTGCGCCTACGGCAATCTCAAAAGGGCTACGGAGAGTGAGTAACCATCATAGCCATTAGACCTTACGGTGTCGGGCAACGATTTGCCTTTTGGCACAGGATTTTCGCTCTTTTCTCGTAATCGCGGCAAGCCACAGTTCCGATAGCAAGAGTGTTGGCAACGAACGCAAGGGGTATATTCATGGGGCATCGAGTGCTGGTGAGAATTGCTTCGGGATTGCTGCTGGGGATCTGCTGGGCTGCCGGTTGGGTTCATGCGGAGGATGCCACGATTAGCCCGCGGCCCTCCATGCAGAGGGCTACGTTTGAAGACGTGGCGGTGGTCACGTTGAATCACAAGGTCGACGCAGCCGCACAGGCAGTGCCAGCCTCGGAGTCCTCTCCGCCCGCCTCTGGACCAGTGAACAGCGAAGTACAGCCGGGTATTGCCGCGGCCAGCGATTTACCTCCGGCGAACGCTACCGACCACAAGTCGCGGCTTGCCGCTTTGAAGGCTCGCTTGCATCATCGCATGGGTGCGGAGGCCGATCCACCTGCCGAGGAGCCGGCACCTGCCCCTCCGCCGGGACCGACGATCGGACTCCGGCAGCCGCAGTGTCTTCAAAACATGGGCATATCACTGAGCGGTTGGCTTCAGCAGGGCATTACGTTCAATAACGAACACCCGATCAGCCGGTTTAACGGCCCAGTGGCCACCAACGACCGCGACCGCGAATACCAGATGAACCAGTTCTGGATGACCCTCCAACGGCCGGTGAACACGGGCGGCGACGGTTTGGACTTCGGCGGCCGCATCGACGCCATGTATGGCACCGACTGGCGATTCGGGATCAACAACGGACTGGAAGATCGCATTAACGGCTTTAACGGCCAAAGCTACGGCATGGTGCTTCCCCAGGCCTACGCGGAAGTTGGCTTCAATGACTTGAGCGTCAAGTTGGGGCATTTTGCGGCGATTCTGGATTACGAGGCGGTTCCTGCCCCTGCGAATTTCTTTTATTCACACTCCTATTGTTATTCCTACTGCGTACCCCAATTGGTGACTGGCGTGCTAGCAGACTACAAGATGGATGAGAATTGGTCGGTCCAGGGTGGATTTGATCGCGGTTGGAGCCAGTTTGAGGACAATAATCGCTCGTTGGACTTTCTGGGCGGCATTCGCTGGCAAAGCAGCGACCAGCGAACGACGGTTTCCTACGCCCTGTCGAACGGGCCGCAGGACGCGAATAGTGCGCAGAACCGCTTTGTCTATAGCCTTGTCATTCAGGAGAAGTTAGGCCCACGCAGCCAGTATGTCATGGTTCACGATTTGGGCGTGGAGAACAACGCTTTGCCTGGGGGCGGCGCGGCGGAGTGGTACGGGCTGAATCAGTACTACACCTACTCGCTTAACGACCAGTGGTCTGCCGGCATGCGTGCCGAATGGCTCCGCGACCAGGAAGGTGTCCGAGTGGCCGGGCCTGGGAACATTCCCGGTGTGCGGGCCTGGTCGGGGCACGGCTTCGCAGGCAATTTCTATGAACTTACCGCCGGGCTGAACTGGCGGCCCCAGGCCAACGTGATTTTCCGACCTGAGGTCCGCTACGACTGGTATGACGGTGGGGCTGGCGGCTATGGCCTCTCGAACCAGACGGGTCTGCCGTTTAACGACGGTCGCAGCAGTACGCAGTTTCTCACGGCTGCCGACTTGATTCTGTTGTTCTGAGCGGTATTGCTCGCCGTAGGTCAGGCTAGAAAGCCCGACGTACTCGGTTTGTGGTTTTTTGTAGGTCAGGCTTTCCAGCCTGACTGACGTTCGGTCAGGCTAGAAAGCCTGACGTACTGCTTAGGACCGGCGCATCAATTACTGTC
>JANXQG010000334.1 GCA_025356915.1 Planctomycetota bacterium
CAATATCCAACCCTTGTTGGCAACTTCCGTGTCGAGGTTCACCTCCGCAGAATTGGCCGGCTTTTGGGCCGATGCTTCTTCAGCCGCGACCGCAAGCGGCACAGCCAAGGCCGTATACGCGACCAGGAGTATTGTGAAACGAGTCATCGGGATTTGGACGGGTCGTTGACAAGTATCCATGGAGTGCCTCATTGGTAATCGCTCGATCGGACGTTGTTGTCGCGTGAGAATGTCAGGGGTACCTAAAGTAGCTCCAAACATTATGCAGCGGAATTGGCGGCATGGACAACGGCTAGTTCCTGCTCTTTGGTTCCTTGGCTGGGACTGCGAAGCATTCATTCTCGCGATGTCCCGGACATTTGGCAAGCCCGAGAAGGTCAACTCGTTTCCGTTATGGCCATCGAGACACTTGGGACGGTTTCCTGCCACTGATCGCCCCTACTTCTGTTTCTGCCGCCTGCTCAACGTAAAGAGGGAGATCCGTCCCGGTCGCAGAGTCAAGCGGGAGTGCCAAATCGCTTGCCGGTCAAGAAAAACGCCGATTTCTCGAATTTTTTGACGACGGCCGAGATACTTCGCTGGGGGGTGACCGCCGCTGGCAACGAGACTCGCTGCCATCCCCGAGGTTCCGAGAAAAGAGTAGTTTGATGAGGCATCCGAGTAACCCCGTGGCTTGCTGCGACAGCAGGTCGAGTCTGGAACATCTTGGGTGAAGCCGCATCGCGTGAAGACATTCAAGGTTTCCAACGACCCTCAGTTTGTGGAAAAGTTGATTGATATCGTTGGCCTTTACATGAACCCGCCGGAACACGTGTTGGTGCTCAGTTGCGACGAAAAGACACTGATACAAGCCCTGGATCGCACGCAGAAAGGTCTTCCGATCCATAAAGGACGATGCGGCACGATGATCTCCACCGCGCGGTCCAGCACGATCCGCTCCTGGTGGACGCCGGGCCGGACAATGATCCGCGCCCCGGGACCTGCCTGGCGGAAAGCTTCGGAGATGGTGGCAAACTGGCCGCCGGTGGGGGAGACAACCAAGTCCGTCGGCCCCTGACCATTCGGCGACTGCCCCGCCGCCGCTTGCGCGGAAGGCGAGCCTGTGGTCACCGAGACCAGGAAGGCGGAATCCGCCAGGCGTCTGGCGGCCGCAGGCCGATTGAGCAGCCAAAGGCACCAGAACAGTTCCAGCAGCATGACCACCGCCATGCCAGCCACCAAGTATTGTATCCGCGTTGGCCGCTTCAACGGGTGCAAGCCAGACGGCGAAACGGCTTCCGGCTGATTTCGAGCCTCGTCCGCCGATTCGGTCGCCGGCAGCGGATTTGCAGCCGGTCTAAAAAACACGGCGGTGGGCGGCGATAGTGCGGGCGGTGAGGGAACGGACGACGGCCCCGCCACCGTGGACGGCGGCGGAGGGGCAGTCGTGGAAACTCCGCCACCCTCCTTTTCCATCAGTGCATCCAGCCATCCCTGGCCTTGTTGATCCACGTAGCCTTTTGAAAATTCTCGCAATCATGGCAACCGCATAGCTCCAATCAGAACCCCTAACTTCCTGGTTGCTGCGGGTGAAAAAAGCCTTGCATAACTCATTGCTACGCAAGGCTTTCTGTCTAGTACGGGCGAGAGGACTTGAACCTCCACTCCTTTCGGAACCAGATCCTAAGTCTGGCGCGTCTGCCAATTTCGC
>JANXQG010000431.1 GCA_025356915.1 Planctomycetota bacterium
ATAGAGATTGCCGCTCGAATCGTAGCGGAGCGACGTGGAATATGCGTTGGCATTTTCATTAGGACTGGGTATATTTGCGATGGAACCGACGGGCGATTGAGCACGAAGGATTCCACTGATCGCCAACAGCATCACGATTGAGAACAAAGCACGGCACCGGGAAAGGAGTGTCTGCAAAGACGGATACCATGGTCTGGGATTTTTCATCGAAAGAAGTCTCCAAAAAGTTATTGAGAATAGAAGGTTTTCATGGAAAGATGATCAAGTAGGCAATCGCGGGACATTCAGTCAATACGACGAGCCATCGACTAACTCCCCTCCGTCTCGGGTTATCAAGGCGGTGAGTGCCTCGGCCGAAATGGAGTTGGTCAAAAAATGGACGGACCCATCGACGAAGAGAGTGTTCGCTCCGCCGGAGTGGCTGCTCGAAATCCCCCAAGTGCCTGCGATGCCTTTCCCCGGCCCCCGATTCGTCACGGGCTGGTTAGACCCATCTGGACAGACGGAATTCTGGGCGTTGTATCCGTTGAGTACGTTGATCGCACAGGCGGCTTGGTTATAGTGCGGGCGGCCGTGAATCCAAACCCCTCGTCCGAAATTCACCGTTTCCACGACATCGATGGTATGGGAGGTCCCATCGGTGAAATCGAGGATCCGCAACGACTGGCGTTCCGTGAAGCCGCCGTGGTTCTGTAACTTGCCTGGGCTGGGGGCAGTGGCAAAAAGCTGATTAACTCCGTTCATGCCGTTGTAGTCGATCACGGCGAACTGCATGCTCGGATCGGTCAGTGGCATGGAGTGGGGAGCTTTTTGCAGTCCATAGACGTGGTTGGAGGACGGGCAAAGGTAAGTCGGGATAATCGTTTTTCCCTGGGCGACATTCACATCTTCATTGATCGCCAGATCCATCCGGAGGCTCCGACACAGAGCGTTCTGCTCAAGGTACGGCAGGATCATGGCGAACACTCCCGGACGGTACGGCCCAATGCTGAGGAGACTGACCGGAGGACTTCTCCCGTTCGGGTAACCCTTCAGGGCAGTCCCAATCGGGAAACATTCGTAGGTCTCGTGGAAAGTCAATAGTGCCAGCCCGATCTGGTGGAGATTGTTGCTGCAGGAGATTCTTCGCCCGGCCTCTCGCGCGGCCTGCACGGCCGGCAAGAGCAGGCCAATCAAGATGCCGATAATCGCGATGACCACGAGCAACTCGACGAGCGTGAAGCCATGTAGGGGCCGACGGTAGACAGGCGTCTTCACGGCCAGCGTGGTGTTGTTGAGGTGATTCATAGGGCGCCATGCTCCCATCGGGCGCGCAGCCCGGTTCGCATGAAATGCCTGACACAAACCGGCCAAGAATCCACACCACCGCAACTGGCGAACCGTAAAGAGCAGTAAACAGCCCCTCAATAACTGCTGCGCATCAATGGAAGCGCAGCAAGCCACGTTCGCTGAAGTTTAGGCAGTGGAAATCCTGAAGCGGTCACTTACACGGTTTTCGTCCCTCGCGAAAAACCGCCTGTTATGCGATGGTAGGTCTTCTGGCTTCCGAGCTCGATCCGTCCGGCCTTCTCGTCTTCATGGCGGCAAAGAAGCCGACATGATGATTTCGACAATGGCCAGGAGACTGGAGGACCGTCTTTTACATCCTAAAAACACTCGGTTACAGCGGCGGGGCCGTCCCGGAATCACACCGGGTTCCCTGTACGTCGGCCCTCCCACTGGAGCGGCCGACCACCAACGCCCAATTCAAACTTCTCGCATTCTATCGCACGCTAGGAGAAGTGTCAACCGGCTCTACAAATCAAAATCCGCTCCAGCCGCCGCCCATCCATGGCCACGACTTCCAGCGTCAACCCCTCCCAAGTAGCGCACTCGCCCGTTGCAGGAATTCGACCTAGTAGGAAAAGTACCAACCCACCGGCGGAACTCACGTCGGCTGGGAGCGAACTGCGCCGATCGGCCATTTCTATCCGCTCCAAGAGTTCGTGTAAGGGCACGCCGGCATCGACGAACCAACTCGAATCGTCGCGGGCGACGATCTGCTGCTGACGCTCGGAGCGGTGTTCGTCGTGGATCTCGCCGACCAGTTCTTCCAGCACGTCTTCCATCGTCACTAGGCCCTCGGTGCCGCCGAACTCGTCCAACACAATCGCCATCTGCGTGCGATTCTGCCGGAAGCGTTCCAAGAGCTTGTCGATCCGCAGCGACTCGGGCACGAGCAACGCCGGGCGAACCAGCTTCCGTAATTCGATCGGCCAGCCCATGTGCTGTCGCAAGAGAAGATCCTTGGTATAAACGAAGCCGATGATGTGGTCGAGATCGCCTTCGTGGATCGGCAACCGGGAGAAACCGGCCATGGCTACGGCGCCGATGACCTCATCTGCGGGCGTATCGATGTCCAGGGCGTCGATGTCAATTCGCGGTCGCATGATGTCTCGTACCGTACGGTCGCCCAGCCGCAAGGCCCGGCCTGCCAGCACCTGCTCGGCCGGATCGAGCAGACCCTGGTGTGCGCCCGTGTGGATCAGATGCTCAATATCTTCGATCGAAACGGTATTCTCCTGGGCCTTGCGGCAACCCAACAGCCAGGCTGCGGCAAAGAAACCGTTGGCCAAGATCAATCCGACGATAATCAGTAGTTCAAGAGAAATCGACATGGGGCCATTCAAAAGTCCATGGACTGGATACCGCTATTCTATCTGTATTTTCTCAGTCCTGTATGCCGAACTTTATGATGGTGCGGTTCCGGAACCGTTTCTCGGGTTAGGCTGCGCTAGCTAGGGGTTTTCGTGAGGTTAGCCATGACGTTGCATTCGTCCCAAATGGGTCGCGGCGGGCATCGTGACGATCGGCGTCGCCGACTGCTTACCGAAGATCTGACGGCCAATTCCTGCCCGCCAGCCCCAGACATTCCGGGGGTATCACTGCCTATTAATCATCCACCTGCTCATAAATCAGAGAACTATGGCGACGCTGAGTTCCTGCAAAGGCAGCTCCAGTTGACCGACCTGATTCCCAGGCGCCTGGTTTCCTATCTATTGCTCATGAAGCTTGGTTTGGCGGTGATCGGCGGTTTGATGGCACTTCATATCTGGATCCCGGACCTGCTTCGCGACCCACAGCTTCGGCCGGTAATGGCTGATTTGGGTAATTGCGGTAGTCTAGGAAGCTGGTTTGCGTCGTTATTGCTTCTCACCGCCAGCCTGCTAGCAATCGTCATCTATCGTGTCCGCAAGCATAAAGTTGATGATTATCGTGGACATTATCAAATATGGCACTGGGCAACCGCCTGCTGGTTAATCATGGCAACCGATGCGGCGGCCAGTCTTCACCAAGGCTTTCAGCAAGCGATGATTTCATTGACCGGTATCCAAATTGTAGGTGACGGATCAATCTGGTGGGTGGCTCCAACCCTGCTGCTCGTCGGGTTCGTCGGCTCTCGCTTGTTGATCGACATGTGGTCGAGTCGGCTTTCCAGTGCGGCTTTGATACTTTCCGCGATTGCCTATCTTACGGCATTGACGTCTTTTTTCAACGGAGTTGTCTTGCAATCGGAAGTTTCCCAATTGCTGCTGGTGCAGGGCGCGGCACTTTGTGGACACTTACTGCTGACCATGTCGATGGGGCTACACGCTCGATATGTCATCCTCGACGCCGAAGGGGTTTTGCCCAAGCGAGTCGTGAAGAAGAAGCTGGAGAAGAAACTGGCGGTGAAAGCCGACAAGGCTAAGGCCCCGTCCAAGAATAGCTCCCCTCTCCCGTACGCAGGAGAGGGGCAGGGGGAGAGGGAAGGTAAACTGAAGAAAAATTCCGCGGCAAGCGGCAGGAGTGGCACCGCCGATTCGGACGATGGCGTGGAAGAGTCTGACGATGTAGAATCCGTTGATGCGTGGGTGGTTGTTGACCCACCGCACGGCAATTTGCAGCCGGTGTTGAAACGAGTGACCTCCTCGGAGACACCCGCCGTGCCGTCGCTTTCGCAGAAGATTGTGATCCCAGGGTCTGAGAGTTCTTCTTTTGGCGTTGCTTCGGATGACAGCAAGCTCAGCAAGGCCGATCGCAAGGCATTGAAGAAGAAGCTGATTGACGATCGGCTGAAGCGAGAGCAGCGCAACGCAACGAACTGGTGAGGATGGGAGTACCACGAATGTCCAAAATTTTCGCTTTTTTCGCTGCTTCGATCTTCCTTGGTATTGCTGCCGACTCGGCTGCTGTGGGTCCGATCATCGCATCGGGCGAGAAACTAACGAAACTTGCGGGCGGGTTTGAATTCACCGAAGGCCCGGCCGCCGATGCCGATGGAAATGTGTTTTTCACGGACCAGCCCAACGATCGGATCATGAAGTGGAGTACTGACGGCAAGCTCACCACCTTCATGAAACCGTGCGGACGATCCAATGGGCTCTGTTTCGATACCCAGGGCAACCTCTGGGCTTGTGCCGACGAAAAGAACGAGATGTGGCGAATTGACCCTGCGGGCAAGGTCACCGTCGTGCTGAAAGACTACCAGGGTAAGCTCCTCAATGGGCCTAACGACGTCTGGCTGCGGCCCGACGGCGGGCTCTATTTTACCGATCCGTACTATAAGCGGCCGTATTGGAAGCGCGGGCCGAAGCAGTTGGAGATCGAGGCGGTTTACTATTTGACGCCGGACCACAGGACGCTCACGCGCGTCGCGGCCGATCTTGTGCAACCCAACGGCATCATCGGCACACCCGACGGTAAGACGCTCTATGTGGCCGATATCGGCGACAACAAGACGTATGCTTACGACATCCAGGCCGACGGCACCCTTACCGGCAAGCGGCTCTTCTGCAAGCTAGGTTCCGACGGCATGACGATCGACGATCGTGGCAACGTCTATTTGACTGGCAAAGGCGTGACCGTTTTTGACCGCGATGGTCGGCATATCGAGCATATCGATGTGCCCGAGCCGTGGACTGCCAACATCTGCTTCGGCGGCAAGGAGATGCAGACGCTGTTCATCACGGCCAGCAAGGGGATCTACGGGCTGAAGATGCAGGTGCGCGGCGTGGGCAGCCAGTGAACCGTCCTATCAGAACGTCAGCATCTGCCGGTATTCCGTCATGCGGCGTTCGATCGACGCGCGATCGATCTGCTGCAGCCGGTCGAGGCTGAAATCTTCGACGCAGAAGCTAGCCACAACGGTGCCGTAGGCCATGGCCGCCTTGAGCGTTTTAGGCTCAAAGTTGCCTTGTTCGGCTAGGTAGCCCATCATGCCGCCGGCAAAGCAATCGCCGGCCCCGGTGGGATCGACCACCTGACAGGTCGGAAAGGCGGGCAAGACGTAAGTTTCATGCTCGCTGAAGAACATCGCCCCGTGCTCGCCCTTCTTGACGACCACGAATCGCGGGCCAAACTTCAGCACACTACGACCCGCGCGGACCAAGTTCTCATCGCCCGTCAGCAGCTTGGCCTCGCTGTCGTTGAGCACTAGTCCGTCAATCCGCTTGAGCATCTTTAGCACGTTTTCGCGATCGTTGATGATCCAGTGGTCCATCGTGTCGGCCACGATCAGTTGCACACCGGGACATTGATCGATGACCCGCAACTGGATTTCCGTCGCCCCGTTGGCGAGGAAAAGATATTTGCACTTGCGATAATGCTCGGGCAAAACGGGGTCGAACTGGGCCATGACGTTCAAGTTCAGGCTGAGCGTCTCGCGGTCGTTCATGTTCGTCAGGTAGCGGCCGCTCCAGCGGAAGGTCTTGCCTCCGGGAATGACCTGCAAACCGGCCGTGTCGATCGAGCGCTCTTGCAGCATCTTCAAATGCTGGGGAGGCCAATCTTCACCAATTACGCCCGCGAGTCGCACCGAAGTGAAGAAGCTGGCCGTATAGGAAAAGAAGACGGCCGAGCCGCCCAGCACGTCATCACGCTTGCCGTGCGTGGGCGTTTCCACGCTATCCAAGGCAACTGAACCCACAACTACTAGCGGCATCGAAATCTCCTTATACAAACGGTACTAGGTGCAGACGTAGGGCGGGACGAGCGCAGCGAGCCCCACCCTTTCTCCTACTTTGCGGTGCTGGCCAACCCCGGCAGCCAGGAAGCCAGGTAATAGGCTTTGGGTGTCGTCATTTCCAACAATGCCTTGAGATCCAG
>JANXQG010000457.1 GCA_025356915.1 Planctomycetota bacterium
CGGACGATAACCGCCGCACGGTCGGCCTCAAACTGCTCGTCGTCGAGATGGCAGTGAGTGTCGATCATGGGGCGGGGAGTTGGGATGGAGTGGGCCGAGGAGGTAGGGTGGGACCAGATCGCGCAGCGAGCGCAGGCCCACCATTGCTCTAATGTTCTTGATCATGGTGGGCCGGTGCTCGCTAAGGCTCGCTGGTCCCACCCTAAAATTACAACTACAAATTCAACTCCGCCGCGATGGTTTTTAGCAGTTCAAGGTGTCCGCGAAGATTGCCGTAGGTTTCTTCCGCCAACGAGCGAACTGCGGGAGTAGGAGTCAACTCGGCGGCATACTCGCCAATCACTGTCTGGTCGCGTTTGAGGTGGACAATGATCTCGCGGAGAAAGAACTCCAGGCCAAGATCGTTGAACGCGGCAAATTCCAACGGATAAGGCCCAGGGGTTGGTTGCCCACGATGCTCGACAATGGCATCGGCTACACGCTGGGAATACATGCGGCTGTCGGCGGCCAAGCGACCGATGGCCGTCCAGACAGGCTCGCGGCCGGCAAGGCTCCAAGGCTTGATCTCTTCAGCATACAATGCCAACGAGCGGCAGAGCGTCTGTAGCAATCGGTTCAACACACTCACAACCATAGGGGATTCCAACGTCTTATTCATGAACCGCTGCTCCATTGCATCAAGGCCCGGCCGGCCACTTGGCCCGTCGTCCACAAACCTTCCCAGCGAACGAAAATCAAGAGCATCGCACCTGCCAGAACAACCGCATAAATGCCGGGAATCGAGAACAAGGGGATGTCCAGGGCCGGCTGCTCTTCAGGTTCCGCTTCCAGCATCATCACCTTGACCACGCGGAGGTAGTAAAACAGGCTCACAACTGTGTTCAGGCCGCCAATGATCAGAAGCAGATACATCTTGGCGTCCAGCAGTGTGGCAAAGGCGGCAAATTTGGCCGAAAACCCAGCCAGCGGCGGCAGGCCGACGAGGCTGAAGAGGATAATCGCCATGGACACGGCCACTGCGGACGAACGGCGGATCATACCGGCATAGTCGGCGATCAACTCGCTTCCCCGTGCGTTGCGGACAAAGGCCACGATGGCGAACGCGCCGAAGTTCATGAACAAGTAGACACCGAGATAAACGATCAGGGCCGCCACGGCATTTCTCGTCTTCTCGGGATGAGCGACATCGCCGGCAAGTTGCACGGCCGCAGCTACCGGCATCATCAGATAGCCGGCATGGGCAATCGTCGAGTAGGCCAGCAGACGCTTGATGTTCGTCTGACCATAGGCCGCCAGGTTGCCGAAAGTGCATGTCACGGCGGCCAGCAAAGCGATAAGCGAGGCCAGATAAAACCGCACTGGGGCGAGGGCCACGACGGCCGATGCGGCAGGCTCCAGGCATCCGGAAAAGATCAGTGCCAGCCGGGTCAAAAGGGCCACGGCGGCGGCCTTCGAGGCGATCGAAAGGAACGTGCCCACTTCGGCCGGCGCACCTTCAAAAACGTCCGGTGCCCAGAAGTGGAACGGCACGGCCGACAGCTTGAAGGCGAGACCGACCATCGTCATCAGCCCGCCCAACACCAGTACAATGGCAGTCGATTGGTGATGGGCATCGCCCGTCTGGCCTAACCAAGCCGCCAGTCGCTGGGCCATCGTGGGCAGGTGGGCCGAACCAAGCACACCCGTCAGCAGGCTGAGGCCATACAGCATCACACCGGCGGCGGCGGCACCAAATACGGCATATTTCAAGGCGGCTTCGCTGCTGGCACGACGATGGCGAAGGATGCCGGCCAGCACATAACATGGCACGCTGGCCATTTCGATGCCCAGAAAGACCATCAGGACATGGTTGGCCGAGACCATGATACAGAGGCCGATCGTCGCGCCCAAGATCATCACGTAGAACTCAGTGGCGTCGTCGTCGTTGGGCACACCCGAGACCCGCGTGAAGGTCACGAACAGCACCGCAAAGAGCATCAGCAGACTGCGCATGACAATGCTGAAACTGTCCAGAACCAGCAGGCCGGTAAAGATCTCTTGCGGAGCAGGTGCCACGGCATACGGTTGCCCCAGACTCTCCTGTGGCCAGGATGCCACGTCGAGGTACAGGAACCAAAGCGCAGCCAGGGTGCCCAGGAACGTGATGTAATAAGGCAGGCCGGACGCCTTGGGAAAGATCATGCGAGCCAGCAGCACGAGCACGATCGCGGCGCAGAGCGACAACTCCGGCCACACCGCGCCGAGCGATGGGCCAATATCCTTCACAACATATTGAATCAGTTCATGCAAGTTCACGGCGACACCTTCGCAACAGGAGGTATGGCGAACAAAGGTGTTTTCGAGTTTTTCAATGTAGCCGTGCCGACCAATACCGTCGCTTGCGACTTCGTAAGTTCAGCAGGCACCGCGCTGCGAGTCTCAGTCGCTGCACCTACTTGTGGTTTCGCGATCTCACTAGCCACTGCGGCCGGCGGCGAAAATTGTGCGGCATGCTTGGCTGGATTGAGATTATTCACCATGCCTTTGATCGTGGCGTCGGTATAATCCAACAACATCGAGGGAAAAATGCCAAGCACCACGGCCATTACGACCAGCGGGGCCGCAATGGCGATTTCACGGAAGGTCATCGGCCGCAAGGCTTGGGGGTGCGGGCCTTTATACTCCGGTCCCAAGTAAACTCGCTGGATCGTCCATAGAATGTAGCCAGCCGTAAGGATCACGACCGCAGCGGAGATCACGGCCAGCACGATGCTGAAGCTCCAGACCGACAGGACTACGAGCACTTCGCCGATGAACCCACAAAGCCCCGGCAGGCCCAAGGCGGCAAAGAAGATTACCATCGAAATGCCAGAGTAGGTGGGCATGTGCTGGAATAGTCCGCCGAATCGGTCGAGGTCGCGATGGTGGACGCGATCATAGACGACGCCGACGAGAAAGAACATGCCAGCCGAGCTGATGCCGT
>JANXQG010000470.1 GCA_025356915.1 Planctomycetota bacterium
GTCACCTGGGCAATTACAGCTTTTTGTCCCACAAGATGAGAAAGCGCACTGGGCCGGGCGTCGTTGATTTCGTTTGGCATAGAATCTCCTTTCCGACTGCCGGCGTATGCCTGTCCGAACTGGCACAGGCAAGGGCAGCCGCGGTGATTCATGCATGACGCGTGCCGAGGCGACTGATTTCGAGGAACTTCGCCCGATACTGCGCGATTATTTCGACCTGGGCCTGGTCGCGGCTGGATCGTGGGCGCAACCGAGGTGCCTGAGTAGCAGGCAGGCGGGGCCGAGTGGGAGGACAGGGGGGCGGGAGGGAGTGGTTAAACGGCGAATGCGGGCGAACCACTCCGGCACTGCTGCCAGACGTGATCATAGACGCGTCTGGCAAGCACCTCGACGTCTTCCTCCGAGAACGGCGGCCGGGGCAGCGCGGCCAACAGGTAGTCCAAAATGAAGACCTCGACTTCGGCTTGCGTGGTCACGTTGCTGGTCCACTGCGGCATCGTGGCCAGCAGGTCGCGGAGCGACGTCAGCAGCGAGCGGCTCGCCTGCTTCAACTGCTCGCGGGCCACCTTCGTGATACTCTCCTTGAAGAGCAACTCGAACAGGGCGTATTCGTCCGCGCTCAGCCCTTCCTCGACGAAGCGTCGCTGCACCGCGTCGAGGCTGCTGGCCAGTTCCGCCAGTTGGGTGAACGTCGCCTCGACCGTCGCACGGTCTTTCTCGCGGTTGTAGTCGGCGACGATCTCCTGGTACTTCTTGTAGTAGTCCATGCGCAGCGGGTTCCGCGCCAGCATGGCCTGGAGCTTCTGCTCGACGATCACGCTGATCTCCTGCACGGCGGTTTGCTTCCGCTTCACCTTGCGGAACTCGTCGCGCAGCTTGGCGAAGTCCAAGCGGCTCAGATCCACCGTCAGCCCCTCGGCATGATCCTGGCCCGGCTCCTGCGCGCGGATGGCCTCGTTGACGATCTTGTGCAACTCCTTCAGCACCGCGGTCACATCCGACGTATCCCGCTGCTCCTCCAGCTTCTTGTAGATGGCCTCGATGTTATCGTGCCGCTCGGCATAGGCATATCGCCAGGGGCAGCCGACCCTCTGCGCTGGCACTTGTGATTCAATTCGGCCTAATCCTCCTAATATATCGCCCCCACCTACGGCCTGCCAGACACGGACGGATGCCGGTATCCGGTTGGAGCCACACGATTTACGTCGCCTCGCGGCGCGTAGCGGCTGGGAAACCTTTGTCGGCCCGGCCGGCATGCGCCGGGGACGGCCAGAACGCCGGCCAAGGGGAATTCGGCGGCGTTCGGCCCGGCCGGGGGCCTATTTGCCCGTCGCCACCACGGCCGCACACGCGGCCCAATGCCGCGTTCAGCCGCCTTGGGCGGAAAACGGGCCGAGGCTGGCGGCTGTCGGGCCACGGCGAGGCCAACGTGGCGGCCAAGCTGGCCGAGCTTCGGCGATGAGCGGAGGTGCTGTTGCGGAGAATCCCGGCGCGGTATAATTACGCCTTTGGCCCTAATCCCCGGAGGTGAAAAATGGACTGGCGAGAAGATTTTGTCGAGTCGCTCCTCGACAAAGAGGCATTGGAATTCCTTGTGAAGTACCACCTTGGTGACGCGGCTGCGGGAATCACGCGACAGGTGATCGGCAAGGGATTGAGCAGCCTTTCCGAACCGCAGTTATACGTTTTCAAGACCGAGGTTGTAGACGAATGGCTGATCCGCAAGTGCAAGCGTTGCCAGGCCGACGTGCCGGGGCATGACCTGATCGGCGTGTGGGAAAACGATGGGTTCTGTTCGTACTGCGCGGACAAGATAGCGAAGGACGACTGAGGGGGACCACATCATCTTCCGCCTGGGTACGTTGAGCCCGCCGCCTTGGCCACGTCGCGGTGGCCTTACCTCGCCAATGCCCATCGCACGACGCTACCGGTCCCCGTCCTGGGCGATGAACTTGAGGATGAAAACCTAGAGGATACCAACGATGCCGGCAAGTAACAACATCACCTTTCGTCCGCGCGAATTCAAAGGTAGTCGATTGCGCTGCCTATTGCTGACGCACCGCCAGAACAATGACGTGGCGACATTTCTTACTTCGCTCGTTACCCCCGCAGCCCTGGTGACTAGCGACGACCGATGGGCACCGCACGGGCTCTTGCATCCGGGCGAAGTAAAGCTTGGAAAATCGACAGGCTTTCTTTCCAATGAGAACTGCGATTCGCTTACAAATTGGTGGCTTGCCCACCCTGGCCGAGCCAACACACCGAATTGGGATTTGGTCAGCACTGCTCGCGTTACAGAGCGGCGGGGCTTGGTCCTGATCGAGGCGAAGGCCCATGTGGGCGAACTTGCCGACGACCGCTGCGGTGCGACCGATCAGGACAACTTCCACCAGATCGAGCACGCACTGGCCGAGGCGACGACTGCGTGGAACGAACAGATGCCGGGCTTCTCATTGTCCGTAAACTCACACTACCAGATGAGCAACCGGTTCGCGTTTGCCTGGAAGCTTGCGAAGATGCGTGTTCCGGTTGTCCTGGTGTATTTGGGCTTCCTCAACGCCGAAGAGATGACCAGGTGCGAACTACTCCGCGATCACGACCATTGGCGCAAGTCCGTGGTGGCGCGATCTCGTGGCGTGATTCCCGATACCGCCTGGGATCACACCTTTGACATCGACGGAACGCCCCTGACGGTACTTATCTGCTCCGCCGACGTTCGCATTCAGGCGATTACAGGCCGATAACTCCAACGGAAGCCGTAGGCCAGCAGACGACAGCCAGATCGATAGCCAGCATGATGCTGCTGCCGTTGCAGGGCTTCTGTCCCGGCGGTAGGCTGGTGGCTGGGCTACGGAGGTGAAATGATATGGCTGCGTCTTCCGGTAAACCGCGAGGCCGCCCGCCCAGGCCGTTACAAGGCCGGGGCGAGGTAAGGTCAGATTCAATTTATCCAATTTCGGTGCTGCTAAGGCGATTGGGGATTGCCAGGAACTCGCTGACCAGTATGAGACGTCGCGGGCTGAAGGTACGCTTCATAGGTCGGCGGTGTGCGGTGGTCGAGGGGGCGGAACT
>JANXQG010000504.1 GCA_025356915.1 Planctomycetota bacterium
GCCGAAGTCCTAACGCTAGGCGACAGCTTCGCCAACATCTACTCACTGGAGATGATGAACTGGGGTTGCGCGGCTGGATTGGCTGAGCAACTGAGCTTTGCGCTGAATCGCCCCGTGGATACGATCCTGCGGAACGATGACGGGGCGTATGTTACGCGCGCGATACTCAGCCGCGAGTTGGCTCAAGGGAAAGACCGGCTGGCCGGCAAGAAGGTCGTCGTCTGGCAGTTCGCCGCGCGCGAACTGGCCGTCGGCGACTGGAAACTGTTCGACATGAAGCTCAAGCAGTCTCGCAAATCGGCCGATAGTCCGCCACCGGCGGGCCGTGAGTTGATCGTCAGCGGGACAATCGCCGCAAAATCGGTGGCCCCACGCGCAGGCCAAATGCCCTATGCCCACCACATCTTCACACTCGACCTGACCGACTTGCAGGTCAACGGCGGGACGCTCATCGAGCCGAAGATCGCCGTGTATCTTTTTAGCATGAGAAACCAACAGAATACGCCGGCCTTCTCCTGGCCGGTCGGCAAACGGTTGAAACTGAAGCTTCAGCCGTGGAAACCCAACTTCTTCCGCCAATACGGGCGGATCAATCGCTCGGAGACGGACGACATCGAACTCAAGCACCCCTGGTGGGGAGAGGTCATCAAATGAAAAACTGGATAACATGGTGTGTTGCGTGGGGCGCCATCACGTTGGCTGCCGGATGTGGAACCCGGCCACCCTCAAAAAAAAACATCGAGTTGGGCGGCGGTGTAAAGTTGGAGATGGTGTTAATTCCAGCGGGGTCTTTCGTCATGGGGGACGACAGCGGCCTTGACGACGAGAAACCCGTCCACAAGGTGACGATCACCAAACCGTTCTATCTCGGACAGTACGAGGTGACGGTCGAGCAGTTCCGCCGGTTCGTCGAGGCGACGGGCTATGCGACGGACGCGGAAAAGGGAACCGGATTTCAGGGTGCCTTTGGCTGGAATTCGGGCACGATGCAGTTCAAGATGAACGAGAAGTATTCGTGGCGGAGTACGGGATTTGCTCAGTCAGATGCCCACCCGGTGGTGAACGTGAGTTGGAATGATGCGATGGAGTTCTGCAAGTGGCTGAGTCGCGAGAAGGGTAAAACCTACCGTCTGCCGACGGAGGCGGAGTGGGAGTATGCGTGCCGAGCAGGTACTACAACACGCTATTCTCACGGCGATGACTCTGAAGGATCGGCGAAGGTAGGGAACGTGGCGGACGCGGCGTTTGAGTCGCAATTCCCCGAGTTGAAAGGCCTGATTAAATCCAGCGATGGTTTTGCATATACGTCGCCTGCCGGGAGCTTCTTGCCGAACCCATTTGGTTTGTACGACATGCATGGAAATGTTTGGGAGTGGTGCGCGGACTGGTACGACGCGGAATATTATCCGAAGTCGCCGACGAACGATCCAGGGGGGCCGGCAACTGGCGAGGAACGCGCGTACCGTGGCGGCGGCTGGTTCAACTGCACCAGGGGCTGCCGATCCGCCAGCCGTAGCGGGAGCGTGCCCGAGAACCGCAACCTGACTCTGGGTTTCCGCGTCTCCGTGGCGGCGGAGTAGCGGAGCGTCGAGTAAGGGAGTCAGCCACCGGGCGGTGCGGTCGGCCGCGAGTCGATTTTACGGAGGGCTTTATGGTATTTGAAATTATCCCACGGACGAAGCCTATTCGTTTGAATCTGCGCGCCGCGCACGTTTCGCTTTTGTCACGGGCAGCAGCGGCGCGGTGAGTTTTTCATGGAGTTGGAAGAGAAACTCCACGCGCGCGCGGTCGCTGGGGAACAGTTCCTTGCGGTAACATCGGTCGACGGCGCGGTCGAGTGAATTGTGCGATTTGGCGAGCGCGGGCGGCATGGTCACGGGATCGTAGAGGTCGGCCAACGTGGAACCGGGAAACTGCGAGCGAGCGTCGAGAACGGATTGCGAGGCTTTCTCCACCGCAGCCTTCTGTACCTCCGTCGCGCTTTGGGGCCAAGGGAAGTTATTGTACACGAGTCGATTGGAATAACGAAATCGACTCTCAAGCCTGCCGCAAACCTGTTTCATCCATGCCATGTGCATCCCGGAAGAAATCACGCCAAAGTGAAACAGCGTTGCATCAGGAATGCAAGAACAACTATTGTGAACGATGCAATTGGAGGAAAAATACCCGAATGGAACGTACCGGCGCGTTTCACTGGTGTGGAGCGGAACTAAAATATATTCGTGTTTCGGCTGTCTAATCTCAGCAAACAGCGATGGAAAGTCTGCGATTTTCTGTGTTGGTATCTTTGCACTCTTTCTTCGGAAATCGCGGACACCATCCAGTCGTTGCTTAAGCCCAGGACTGACTTTTACGTCTGCGGGATCCAGCCCTTCCAGCCACAAACACCATCGGGGAATGTTGTAAAGATACTCATCCGCACACATGAGTTTGCGGAGGTACTTTTTTGCCCGAGGATTGTCCAGGATAAATTGTAACCGATCTACTTCTTCGACGATGAGATTTCCGTCGTCTGTAGGTTTGTTTCCATAAATAATCGGCGGAACATCGCTCAGTGGCTTGCTCCGGGACGGCAAAGCCCAATCACCACCGCGGACGAGGTATGGGCTGATGTTGGGAACGACTTCAAGGGTCGGATGTTCTTCGTCTTGATCGTAGTCGTGGAGATTTTTGCGACTCACATCAAAGGCACCAAATCCGATTATCACACAGTGAACGTGCGCCTTGCCTCTTGCTTCGCTGTCCCACGCAAACGTGCGGTGGGCGAAATGGATTTTCAGTTTGCGCTCGAAAAGGAGAGGCCACAAAACACCCGGTTGCTCGCCTTGCGAAATTGAACTTGTCGAAACAAAAGCAACCTGAATGTGCGTATCTTGGATGTAATCCGCTGCTTTAACGTACCAGCCCGCGACGTAATCAACGACGCCGAATCCTTTATTGTCACCGCCGATTGCTTCCATGTCACTGTTCTGCTCTGCCGTCATGAGGTGTTTACCCACAAACGGCGGATTGCCCAGGATGTAAGAACACTTCTCCGACGTGAGTACGGAGCACCAGTCCATGCGCAGCGCGTTACCCACGTGAATATGCGGACTCCTGCACAATGGTATGCGCAGGAACTTTTCCGAGAAGGCCATGGAGATTTCCATGTTGGCCTGATGATCGGCGAGCCATAG
>JANXQG010000508.1 GCA_025356915.1 Planctomycetota bacterium
GTCGAGAGCCCGCCAAGTGAACAACCGAGCGATCACCGACTGCCGGCCGTGGAGCGGGAGAACGCCTCGGAAACGAAGTAGTTGATACGTACCAGGAGGCAGCGAAGTAAGTGTTCACCGTATGACGTAGAGCGACCGGAGAGCTGCGGAAATAGTGGGAACACAAGGGTGGAAAGAACACCGTCAGGGGCCTGACGGCAGGAGCGAGGGCGGCGAACCGCCGCCGAAATGAGCATGAACCGAGTCCAGAATAAACTCGAAAGCCGAACGACCCTGCTGGGCGCAGGTGGCGATGACCGTCCAAATCCGCTCGCACCAGCGGCGGCCGGTTTCGCTCCGCGTCCCTTGGGTAATCCGCCGGTCGATCACCACGAAGCGGATCGCCTGTTCGGCCAAGTTGTTGGTCGGCTCGATGCCGGGCGTGGTGATGAAGCGGAAGTACGCCTCTCCATGTTGATGAAAGCGTTTGGCCAGATTTTGGGCGGGCCGAGTGGCTGGTACACGAGTGGTTGCCGCCTTCATCACCTGCTCCCGTGCCGCCTCCAACGCCTTTTGGAAGCCTGCCGCGCTCATCTTCTCGCGGCGATGAATCACAGCGAACAGTTCCCGCAGCGACTCCCGCACCCGCTTCCCGTAGGACTGTTCCTCTCGGCCGGGCAGCGTCATAAGGAACTTCACGTCGCGGATCAGGTGGGCCAAGCAGAACTGCACCAGCACGTCGAACTCCCGCATGTACTTCCGGTAGGCCCCGAAGTAATCGCAACCCAGCACACCGTTGAACTCCGTGCCCAACACCTCGACCAGAACTTTCGAGCCGCGCGACTTGTCGATGCGGAACAGCGTATAGAGTTGGGCGCGGAAGCACCACGTCCAGAACTTCTCGCGGTATTCCTTGTGCCCTGTCTCGTCGATGTTCAGCACGGCTTCACCCGGCAGCCGCTGGAACAATTCGGCGTAGGCCGCAGCCAACGACTGGCTTACCTTGGCGATCAGCTTGGCCAGGTAACCACGAGAGATGTCCAGCCGCACTACGTCGCGGAGAAACTTGCGGATGGTGGCGAACGAGGCGTGGCAAACGCCCTTCATAAAGGCGACCAAGGCCGTCAGCCTCGGGCCGAACAGCCCTGCCTTGACTACGGCTTCCGGCAACGAGCCATAATGGAGCGTCTGGCAGTGCGGGCACCAGTAGGCCAAACCTTGATGCTCGGTGACGACGGTCGGTGTATCGGTGATTTCCACCTGTTGCAGAACGTCGGGCGGACGCTTGGCAAGTCGAAGCGAACCGCCGCAGTCGGGGCAGCAATCCAGCATGTACGGCTCGAAATGGTTGACAGCCTCGGGTGGAAACGGCGACCGCAGGTGTTGTTCGTGTCCCGGTTGCCCGCCGCGTTTCCGTTTTTTGCGATCCTTGCGCGGCGGCTTGGGCGGCTTGACCATATCGCTCGACGGCGGCTTGGAGGAAGTCAAGGAGTTCTTGCGCGCTGCGGCCAACTGCTGTTGCAACCTGGCGTTTTCCTCGCGAAGCTGGGTGTTCTCTTCACGCAGCCGGGCGATTTCTTCTTCCAACTGCGAGTTGCGCTCCATCACTCCGAAAAGTTTTTCCTC
The DNA here is from genome assembly GCA_025356915.1 of Planctomycetota bacterium. Classification (GTDB taxonomy): domain Bacteria; phylum Planctomycetota; class Planctomycetia; order Pirellulales; family Thermoguttaceae; genus JANXQG01. Next base: position 1,606 of record JANXQG010000508.1, read on the forward strand.
CAGCTTGGCCACGCGCTGGGCAAGCCGCTGAGATTCGGAATCAACGGTTGTCTCTCGCAGCTTCATGGCGAGAGACGATACCGCAATGCCACTGACAGAGCAAGAGAGATTCTCGGCTCGTTGGCTTTGGAATGCTCTGCACTCGTTTGGGCGCGTGGCCCTCCGCAGCGCAGAAAATCCATAATAATCCGGTTCTTTTATGGAGCCAGATGATTGACAACGAAAGTGTTTTTAGCGACAACAGAGTTTGTAGTTTGTACCGTCCGAGACAATTTCTCAGAGTGTTTCTGAGGCTCGTGAACGGTTACCCAAACGGCTTAAACTGTCGCACACGATGCGCCCCGAAGGTCGGTCGAAGCTAGCAAAGACACTGTCGATCCCTAATAACTAGCTGCGTCCCCGGTTCGACTCCGCAGAGAAAGATCGTCATCCATATTGACAACGCCATGCTCGGTTGCGAAAATGCGGCAGATTCTGCCGCACTTCGGCGCTCGAATACCTGATTGCCCAAGGGAGGTTCACTTATGATTAGGATCGCA
>JANXQG010000535.1 GCA_025356915.1 Planctomycetota bacterium
CTTTGCGCTCCAATGGCGGTATAATTTTGGTCGGCTCTTTTCTGATACCGCCGGGAATCAAACCGATGAAAATGAACCTTGCGAATAATTGCCCAGTTCAGCCGGTACGAGGCGAATATTGGAAGGAAACAGGCAGCCGAAAAGCGGCTGCCAATCCCTAATCCCTAATCCCTAATCCCTTCCCCCATGCTTATCGCCGCATTCCTCTGGACCTCCGTCGTCTCGCTAGGCATCACTTGCCTGGCGGCGATGAGTGCCCGCGCACTGGCCGAGTTCTCGCCGGCAGAGCTAGAAGAGATCTGTCGCAAGTGGAACAAGCCCGATCGCTTAGGCCACGTCCTGCGTTGGCGCGAGCAGGTTGGCTTGGCGATGCAATCGCTACGGACCCTGGCCCTGGCCACGGCGGCTGCGACCGGTGCCATCGCACTTTGGCAGTATAGCCAACCGCTCGATTTTGCCGTCGGCGCGTGGGTTCCCGCCCTGCTGGTCGGCCTGCTTTCCCTGCTGGCTGTCAATCTCTGGTTGCCCTGGACCTTTGCCCGACTGTGGGCCGATCCATTTTTGTTCTTCGCCTGGCCGGTTCTGTGGGGCGTGAGCTTCCTGCTCGTGCCGTCTGCATTGCTCGCGCATGTCGTCGACGTTGCCCTGCATCGCCTGGCCGGCCGTGACCGACGGGTTCCCGACGAAGACTCTTTTGAAGAAGACATACGCACCATCGTCACGGAAGGTCATCGCGAGGGCCTGCTGGAAGAAGAAGCCCGGGAAATGATCGAAGGTGTGATCGATTTGGGCGATGCCGATGTCTCGCAGATCATGACCCCGCGGACCGACATGCATTCCATCCCGGCCGCACTCTCCTGGGAAGAGATGCTCGATCAAGTGATCAACGCAGGGCACACGCGGATCCCCGTCTACGGCCGCAATCGCGACGATATTCTGGGTATTCTGCATGCGAAAGATCTCCTGTCGGAGTTGGCCCGTCAGCCGGACCAGCGGGTCGATCCTTGGACCAAGCTGCTTCGCCAGCCGGTCTTCGTGCCGGAAACGAAGCCGATCGACGCCCTGCTCCAGGAGTTGCAGCGCAGCCGCAACCACATGGTCGTGGTGTTGGATGAGTACGGCGGCGTCTCCGGCTTGGTGACGATGGAAGACGTTTTGGAACAGATCGTGGGCGAGATCGTCGATGAGTACGATCCGGCCCACGTAGAAGGTGTCCACGAGTTAAGCCCCGGTGTGTGCGAATCGCTGGGCTGGGTCCATATCGACGAAATCAACGAGCGTCTCGGCCTCAGCCTGCCCGAGGACGCTGACTACGACACCATCGGCGGCTTCGTTTTTAACGAACTGGGTCACATTCCTGTGATCGGCGAAGACCTGACCTGGCGGAACGTCCGCATCACGGTGCTGGACGCCACGCGGCGGCGGATCGAACGTCTGCGAATTGAAGTTCTCGACGCGGCAGGCTTGCCAATACCGTCTGGCTGAGTAAGAATGATCTACAGTTTGAGGAACAACTTTCACCTTTACAGGAGATTCCCCATGTTGCGTTCCGGCTGGTTATTACTTTTTGCCTCCCTGGCAAGCGGATTGCTTGTTCCGGCCCCGCTCACAGCGGCCGAGCCGAAGGTGACCGATCGAGCTGAATTCTTCTCCAATTCGACCGTGGAGCAAGCGACGCGGAAGATACAAGAGATCCGACGCCGCTTCAAGGTCGAGGTCGTGATCGAAACCTTTCCCTCGATCCCGGAAAACATGAAAGCCCAATACAAGCCTGACGAGAAGAGCAAGTTCTTTCGCCGCTGGGCCGAGAACAGTGCGGCCGATCAAGGCGTGAAAGGCATTTACGTCCTGATCTGCAAGAAACCGGGGCACCTGCAAATGGAACCCGATCAATCGACTCGCAAGAAGGCATTCACGCTTGGCGAACGAGACGCACTGGTCAAGAACACGCTGAATCGCATGAATCAAAAACAATACGATGCGGCACTTTCGGAAATGGTCGACAGTATTGAAACGACTCTGCAAACTAATCTTGGCCGACGTACGGGTGGTGCAGCCCCGACGCGAACAATTCCGAATGAAGCCGCTGCAGGTGGAGCAGGACAATCGTCGGGCCTCTGGAGCTGGATCTGCCTGGCAGT
>JANXQG010000554.1 GCA_025356915.1 Planctomycetota bacterium
TCGGCGGCTACAACAACCGTGCCACCGAAGCGCCGCCGGGGCCGCTGCCTCTGTGGATCGGAATTCGCCGCATGACCGACTTCGCCACCGCCTGGCTCGCCTTCGGCCCAAAAGACGATAAAGTTGTGTATAAATGACAGGTGGAGCAGGATAATGGTGCGTTACGCGAAGGTGACTCGCGACGGCAAGAAGCTGCTAGTGGATGGCGTCATTGTGGATTACCAAGTTGGAGAGTAACATGTCTGATGTCGCAAGGCGTTTTCCCGAAAATCCTATCCTGCGGCCTGCCGATATTTGTCCGAGCATTCCGGGCATGAAGATCGAGTGCCTGCTCAATCCGGGGGTGTTCCGTTTCGAGGGCAAAATTTGGCTCTTGCTCCGCGTGGCGGAACGGCCAGAGCAGAAACCGGGCAAGACGTCCTTTCCCGTCTTGGACCGCGAGGGAAAGCTGGAAATCCTGGAGTTCGATAATTCCGACCCGCAACTGGATCTCTCCGATCCGCGGGTGGTCTCCTACGCGGGCCAGGACTATCTGACCACGATGTCGCATTTGCGACTGGTAGCGAGCAAAGAAGGTATCCATTTCCATGAGCCTTTGTTGAATCGGCCCATCCTTGGTCAGGGTGATCTGGAATCCTATGGTATCGAAGATTGTCGCGTGGTGCAGATCGGCGATACCTACTACCTGACTTTCACCCAGGTTTCGCAGCACGGGGTAGGCGTAGGACTGCGCAGCACGACCGATTGGCGCGAAATCCGCGCGCTGGGGATGATCTTCCCGCCGCACAACAAGGACTGCGCGATCTTTGGCGAGAAAATCGGCGACAAGTTCTACGCTTTGCATCGCCCCAGCAGTCCCGTGTTGGGAGGCAACTATATCTGGATTGCCGAATCGCCCGACCTGGTGCATTGGGGCAATCATCGCTGTATTGCCCACAATCGGAAAGGAATGTGGGACAGCGCACGGGTTGGCGCGGGAGCGGCTCCCATTCGCACGCCCGAAGGCTGGCTGGAAATCTACCACGGGGCGACCGTCAATCCTAACCGATATTGCCTGGGGGCATTATTGCTCGATCTCCACGAACCCTGGAAAGTCCTTGCCCGCTCGCAAGATCCGATCATGGAACCGCTTGCCGAGTACGAACGGGTCGGTTTTTTCGGCAACGTGGTCTTCACCAACGGGCACCTGGTCGATGGCGACGAGGTAACGATTTATTATGGAGCATCGGACCGTGTGATTTGTGGTGCAAGGTTTTCTATCCGAGAGATCTTGCGGACGCTAGGCCGCTAATCCGGATTATTCATAAATTGTCGAGGCTATTTAACATCCAGCTTAAGGACCGCGAATGCGTAGGCACCGATGGCGACGGCCGCGCTCGTCCCGAGGCGCGACATGCCGACCGCAGTGCGCTGCAAGGAATCGTACTCGATTGTCGTGGTACTGCCAGGCACGGAGAGCCTGCGAACATCGCCCTTGAGAAACTGCTGACGTTGCGAAGGGTCCTCGATATTGAAGGCGTGTGCGATCAGCCGCCGCAACCGCTCGCCGCCGGGCTTGACGTACACGTCGTTCATGGCGTCGACTAGGGCAGAAAGGAAGAGCTGGCTTGCCCCAGAAATACCTCCGCCGATGACTGCCAGGCCGTCCATGAGCGTCAGTGCCTGGGCGATAGCGTCACCGGCCACCTCGCCAAGTCGGCGAAATGCTTCGACGGCCGCCTCGCGGCAGCCGGGCGATCGACCAATTCCGATATCGTAGATCACCTTTGGTTCCGGCACCGTTTCTAGGGCAATGCCAGCCACTTGGGCATAAACGCGGCGGACCGCGCGGATGCATGCCCCTTCCTCGGCGTTCAGACTCGGATCGAGTTTATTGCGCAACAGCCACGCCTCGCCACCAACGGAGTTGTCGCCGATGAACAGTTCCCCATTGCGGACGATGCCGCCACCAAAGCCTGTCCCGAGCGTCACTCCGAAAAGGTTTTTGTAGCGTTTTGGGCTACCCGACTTTTCCAGTAGCTCGTTGACCCAAGGCAGGAAACCGGCGATGGCCTCACCATAGACGAATAGGTCTCCGTCATTGTTAATGAAAACGGGAATGCCGAACTTCTCCTCGAGCATCGGCCCCAAGGCGACGCCACCGCGGAAGGCGGGCAGATTGGGTAGGTCGCCGATGATGCCCGTCGGGTAATCGGCTGGTCCGGGGAAGGCAAAACTTATAGCCGCCGGCGGCCGAGGGCACGCAGATCGAACTTGCGTAAAACCCTGAACGATATTTGCCAGACAGCGGTCCAGATTGTTGGCATCGGTGGGAAAATAGATCGGTTTGAAAAGCAGTTGATTACCGCGGATGGCCGTAAACTTAAGATTCGTGCCGCCGGCATCCAGCGTCATGACAATACGCGGATCTTCGTTGAGTTGCGACATAAGGCTGGTTCCGTGGTTTTTAGAGCTTCTTGGGAAATGAAAAATGGGGCGCGTAGCACGCTGCACGTTGCGCCCAACTCACGGGGTGACTGCCCCGCACCGTTCATGCACGAGTACGACGATCAGCCGCGAGAATCTTTGGTGAACGCGACTTGACCGAACCTCCGAGAGACTTGAATCTGAAATAGTCGGAAACAGTAACGCAGATTATAACTCGGGATGCGAATTCTGCCAATCAATGCCCTGATAACAATAGGAGAAACCTTGGCGATTATACGCACCCTCAGAAAAATAGACCGGCGCAAACAACACACTGCGGCGGTCGATGGAGTAATCCCAGTAACCATCAACAAAAACGTAACCGCGAGGAACCCAGACGTAATGCGAGGGAACCCAATCCCAATTCGGCTGTGCGCTGGCCCAGAAACCGGGACGCCAGACATAGCGGTTTTGCTGCCACATCCAACTGCCTGGCAGCCACATGTTGTCTGGCGCGGGCGCGGCAATGTTGGGACCCGCTTCGACGGTTGCAGGCGGCTCGGGCAAATAGGCCACCGTACTCACCTGAGCATCGGCCTAATACCCGGAAGTCCATTGATAACCTTGACCAGACTGGCCCCAATAACCGGGTACCCATTGGCGGCCGGGGGGCAGATCGCGCCAGATGCCGCTGACCCAAAGGAA
>JANXQG010000556.1 GCA_025356915.1 Planctomycetota bacterium
CCGAAAACCCGACACTTATTGATTCGCCGGTCCTTACCGCTGTTTTGGACGTGTTCGCGAACGCACCATTATCCTGCCCCCCCCTACGGAGAGAAATACGGGCTAGCAGTGACAGCAGTTCGCCACGTTACGATCAATGCCTGATATGCTCACGGGCACGGGATTGATCTTGCGTGATTCGCCAAAACCGCTTATCTTCAACCACCTTTCCCACTTGTGAGTGCTATGAGCAGCATTACGGCAAATCCAACTCGCGACGGTGCCGGACTGGCGTTTCTTGCCAGCCCGTTTCTATTCTTGTGGCGACACCGATTGTTGCTCCGGCAGACCTCTCGCAATGATATTCGCGCGCGCTATGCGGGATCCGTCCTAGGGTTGGCGTGGCTGGTACTGTATCCCTTGCTGTTCCTCAGCGTTTATGCGCTGGTCTATATCTACATTTTCAAGGTCCGTTTCTCGCTGTTCAACTCGAACGAGTACGTAGCGTTGATTTTTTGCGGTCTGATACCTTTTTTGGGCTTTTCCGAGGCATTATCCGCAGGCGTTGGCTCCGTGACGCAAAACGCCAACTTGCTCAAGAACACACTTTTTCCGATCGACTTGGTTCCCGTCAAGGCTGTTTTGGTCAGTCAGTGTACCCAAGTGGTGGGTACTGGACTCTTGCTGATTACGATCGCCCTCTTGGGTAAGCTCACCTGGTGGGCCTTGTTGCTGCCTTTGGCGTGGGCCGGACAAGTCCTGTTTTCTATCGGTCTTTTATGGATCCTTTCCAGTTTGAACGTCTACTTTCGCGATCTGCAAAACATGGTCTCCGTGGCTACCTTGTTTTTGATGATGACAAGCCCCATCGCTTATACGGCCAACATGGTGCCGGCCTCGCTTCAGCCATTTCTCAAACTCAATCCGCTCTACTACCTGATTACACCTACCAGGATTGTCTGATGATCGGCCAATGCCCGCGCGACGGCGTTCTTTGGGCATTTTTGGCGATTGCGGGAGCCTTTTTTTGCGGCGGGTATTGGTTCTTTAGTCGCATGAAGACATTGTTCGTGGACAACATCTGACATGTCTGAACTCGCGGTTTCTCTGACGAACCTGAGCAAGATGTACCGGCTCTATCGACGACCGGCCGACCGGGTTCTTGACGTCCTAGGCTTGAACCGCTGGCTCTTTTGGCGGAGGAATTACTACGACGAGTTCTGGGCGATTCGCAATCTTGACCTACAAATCAGCCGCGGTGAACGGATCGGCATCATTGGCCGCAACGGAGCAGGCAAGAGTACGCTTCTGAAGCTCATTTGCGGAAATCTGGCTCCCACGGAAGGTTCCGTGCAAGTCGGCGGCAGCATCCAGGCATTGATGGAACTCGGAACCGGTTTCCATCCGGAGTTCACTGGCCGGCAGAACATCCATGCCTCGCTGGCCTACCAGGGTTTGCCGTCGCACCGCATCCGGGAAAAAGAGGCCGAGATTGTTGATTTCGCCGAACTGGAGGGTTTCATCGATCATCCGCTGAAGACTTACTCTACCGGCATGTATACCCGGCTGGCGTTCTCCACGGCCACGGCCATCGATCCCGACATCCTGATCGTTGATGAAGTACTCGGGGCAGGCGACGCCTACTTTGCCGGCAAGTGCTTTGAACGGATGCGACGGATCACCGTCGACTCGGGCGCCACGGTCCTTTTCGTTAGTCACGATTTGGCCAGCGTCCAGAAGCTGTGCGATCGCGTGGTGTGGCTTGATCGGGGCGGCGTACGCATGGACGGCGAACCACTGGATGTTTCCAAAGCCTATTACAAGACCGTCCAACAAGAAGAAGCGCAGCGGCTTTTGGCACGAGCCGGGGCCAAAGTAAAACCGGCTATCGCCGCGACATCGCCGGCGAAACCGACCGATTCGCAGACATCGCACGAACTCCTAATCGCTCGGATTGCCGCCGATCCCGCAAGCGATACTTCCATGTCGGCCAAAAAGCCCCCATCTTCCTCTAAAGGAGAGGGGGACCAGGACGGCCCTTCCATCGTCACCTGGGCTAAACCCGATCCCCGCATTGAAGGCGTCCGCTTCCTCGACGGCAACGGCCAGCCGGTGGCCGGCATCGAAGAGGGCAACGAACTCGTCATCGAGATCAGCTATTTTGCTTCTGCCAAGGTGTGTGACCCCGTGTTCGCCATGACAATCTACCTGGCGGACGGCACCCAATTATGCCACGCAAATACGGTGCTCAGCGGCATGGCTCTGGGCGCAATCCAGGGTCGCGGCAAGGTCTGTTTCGAGTACCGGCCTTTCCTCGGCGGCGATGGCCATTACGTGCTGAGTTGTTCCATTTTCAAGTTTCTCGATCCCAGTCATTGCGTGGTCCAACCTCCCTATTACGACCAACACAACCGAGCCTACCGCTTCCGCGTCTGGAGGGAACTGGGAATCCACATGAACCTGGGGATTCTCCGCCTTCCTTGCACTACGACGCATTACCCGCAACCTGCCGAACCGGACATGGCCGTACGTCAGGCTTTCCAGCCTGACTGCTTGCACCACAACACATTGCCCGCAACATGCCGAACAGCACATTAGTTTCATCAGCGAGTGAACCTTGGTGCGAAGCAACCGATCGCGCTATTGCCTGGGAGCGGCCTATCTTGGTCGGCTGTTGTCCTAGTAGCGGTTCCACTCTGCTGAGCGTAATGCTGGACGCCCACCCGGATTTGTTGTGCGGTCCGGAACTCTCGATCCTCGGTCATCCCCTGGTGTGGCAAGGGCGAGGCAACACTTGGCGCAAGCGGTTGCTCGACTGCCTGGATCTCTATCCGTCGCGTCCTTCGAACGAGCAGTGGAACTTGGACCATGGCGCCGTGCCATACATGGCGATAATCGATGTCCATAACTTGCCCTGGTACGGATTGAGCAGGGAAAGTCTGAATGGACTGATTCTCGACTGCGATTCGGTGGAAGACATGGTGCGCGGCCTGGTTGGTCCGGCGCTCATGCGGCAACGCAAACGATTTTGGGCGGAGAAGAGCCCGCCTAATTTATACGCCATGCCGTTGTTTCTCGAGCGATACCCCGAGGGCAAGGCCGTCGTCATGGTGCGCGATGGGCGCGACGTTGTCTGTTCGCTGCTCCAGCGAGGATTTACCCTTTACGAGGCGAGCAGTATCTGGCTAGTCGAGACCACCCGCAGTCTCATGCTGAGTGCGCATCCGCGCGTGAAATTGATCCGCTACGAGGATCTGGTTGGCTCGCCTGCCCGAGTCCTTTCCGATCTGAACGAGTTTCTTGATTTGCCCCCGGCGAATGACGTGCAGCTTCGCTACCACGAACATTCCGACCGCGTGGTGTCCGATTCATCACTTCAGGTGACTTCCTGGACGAACTTGCCGACGGCCGCCATCAGTTCGTCGGCGGTAGGCCGCTGGAGGCGCGATCTGTCCGTCGCGCAACTTGAAGTGTTCTACCGACACCGGCTCCATCCTGGCATGCGCCGCCAGCCAGATTTTGGTGCCCTGCCGACGTTCGATACGGTTGATCTTCTGAAGGCACTGGACTACGAACTGCCCGTGGTCGGTCAATCGGTCCAGAGCATCCTTGTTGACCTGCTGGTGCGAGATAGACCATTTTCAAATCGAGGTCGCGGTGCCTTGGGTATGCACCGCACCAGCACGGAACTGGTCCTCGATCCCAAACTCCGCCAGCAGGTACTGGTGGATTCCCAGACTGCGCTCGATGCGACCGTGACGGATCTACAGGAAGCCGAAAGTGTCAAGAACCAGATGCACCTTGCCGGTGCCTTGGCCGAGAATGAATCGCGGCGACTAGCCGAAGAGTTGGCCGACCTTCGGCGGCAACTCGATTTAAAAAGCGGTATTCGCGGAGGCGTCAAGGAGGCGCTGCGGTCGATTTGGCGGCGGTTGTGGCCCACAATCGACTTCGCCGACCCGCGGGAACTGCCTTCGCCCTGGCGGCTTTTCGATCCATCGCAAGCGGCAACAGGAGGTCGCCGCGTGTTGGTTCTCTCGCACATGTTTCCGCATCCAACGCAGCCCGGCTCAGGCCCCTTCGTACTGGAACAGGTCAAGGCCCTACGGAATCAGGCGGGGATCGACGCTCGGGTGATCGTGGGAATCCCCTACTGGATGAACATGAAGCAGCAGCCGTGGCAGTTCTTGGCAAGAAATCGGGCCTACTGGCATCATGTGGCCCAAGCGGCCTGGCATGAACTCGAAGGCGTGCCGGTACTCTATGTGCCCTATCGAGCAATATTGGGTTTTTGGAATCATGGGTGGATGTATCGTGCGGCGATGGCAAGGGCCATTGAGGCGGTACGAGCCGACTTTGCGTTCGACTGCGTTCATGCCCATGCATCGTATCTCGCTGGCTCGGCAGGCCGGTGGATCGCACGGCGTTATGGCGTACCCTTGGTGATTACCGAGCACACAGGCCCGTTCTCGATGCTGACCGACTCGCCGATCGTGCGCAGGGAGACCGTGGCATCGCTTGCCACCGCCGACTGTGTCATCGCAGTCTCGACGGCTCAGAAACGTGATATTCAGTCCTTCATGGCAGCCGGGCGTCACAATCGCCTGATCGTGCTACCCAACGGTGTCGACACGGATCTGTTTCTCCCGCCGACGGAACGACGCGGCAATCCGGCCGCGCCAAGGTTCGTCTTTGTTGGGTTCCTCACCGATTGCAAGAATCTGCCACTGCTGCTTGAGGCATTTACCCGGGTCTTGGCCCGACTCCCCGCTGCGCGGCTGTCGCTGGTCGGCAGTGGCTCACCGCAGGCAGAAAGCGAGTTGCGACAGATGGTGGAGAACCTAAGGCTATCTGATTCCGTCGAGTTTACCGGCTTTCAGGACCGCGTGGCCGTGGCTCGCATCCTCAGCGAAGAGGCGGACTTCCTCGTACTCTCCAGCCACAGCGAGTCGTTCGGCTGCGTGGTGACCGAGGCCATGGCCTGCGGCCTGCCTGTCATCAGCACGCGATGCGGTGGGCCGGAGGATGTCATTACCGAGCCCTGGCTGGGTCGGCTTTGTGAGAACCACAATCCCGAGGCCCTGGCTCAAGCCATGATTGATGCGGCAGTGAACATCGATCGATTCGACCCCCAGCGAATTCGACGTTATTCTGAAGAGCGATTCAGTTACTCCGCCTTGGCCGCGAATCTCGACGGCGTCTATCGTCAACTCATCACCCACCACCAAAAAACTCCATGATGGCATCGCAACTCGACCTGAGCTTCATCCCGACCAATGCCGAACAAACTCGCCGCTGGGACCGCGAATGGCTGCATTATTTCTGCACAGAAGACCCGAAGCAGCACATGCTAACCCACGACAAGTTGGGGCCGCCGACTTCGCTTGCCGGCAAGTCGGCATCTGAGGTCCACCAGACAAGGCTCTTTGCCGAACTATGCCCTTTGGCCGTCTGGGTGCCCGGCGACCTCCTGCACAGTAGTCGAAGCGTGCTCGAGATCGGCTGTGGTTGTGGGTTTTTCGGCAAGCAGATGGGCAAGATCGGCAAACGCTATCTGGGGCTGGACCAGTCCCAGTTCGCCCTCTCGATCGCGCGACTGACATCGCCCTCGGAATGTAGCTACGCCCACCTCTCCGACTCGGAAGCAATCGGGTCGTGGGCCGGCAGCATGGATCTGATGGTGGGACGTTTCTTCTTTATCCACCAGAACTACGCCTCGGACCTCTGGGTTCTGCGACTGGCGTCAATCCTGCTTCGCAAGGGCGGGGTTGTGGTGGCCGATTTCTGGCTCAGCAACCCGGCGATCGAGCATGGCATTGTCCACCCGGCCAATCACGATCTGGACCCTCTCTATCCTTCGTGCGCTTTCGCCTTCACAGTCGAACAGATCCACCGGCTTGCCAACGAGACGGGTTTCAGTGTCGAGGACATCGCGGACCAACCCTCGCTCCAGCGGCGATTTGTCCAACTTCGCCGGAATTCCGCCACATGAACATCCTCATGATGGTGCCCGATCACCTGATGATCGACCGGCGTGTACTTCAGCAGGCCGCGAGTCTGGCACGGCACGGCCACAAGGTAAATCTGTTGGCTGGCTTTGAGTGTCCCGAGGAGGCATCGTACGAAGAGCGGGGTTTCCATGTTTTCCGTTACAAGTACGATTGGGACGATATCCGGTTGCAGAAGATCCGCCGCTGGCTACCGCGGAACGCGCGTGTATTGAAGTTTGTCAACCGCGCCTACATGGCTGTGGCGTGGCGGTTATTCCGGTTCTCGCCCTACGACCAATTCATCCTCTCTAAAGGCATGCAGTTTCCGGCCGACGTGGTCCATGTTCACGATCTGCCGCTGTTACGCTTAGCGGCCGAATTAGCCCGTCGCCGGGACGCCAAACTCGTCTATGATGCCCATGAGATTTACCACGAACAGGATTGTCTTCCGCCGCGAAATCGGCGACGGCTGGCCGCCCAGGAGCGGAAGTACATCGGCCAAGTCGACCTGTTCACTACGGTCAATGCTCCGATTGCCGACCACTTCGAGTCGCTCTACGGTGTAAAGCCGCTGGTGTTGATGAACTGCACCGAAACGCCTCCGCCGGGCTTCGATCGCGACTCGCGACGGCAATTGCGGGAGCGCGCTGGACTGCCCGAGACTGCCCGCATAGTGTTGTTCCAAGGCTGGATCTCTTCAGAGCGGAACCTATTGGCCCTGGTCAACTCGGCCGAGTACCTCAGCGACGGCACCGCGATCGTACTGATTGGCTACGGCGACTACGAAAAGGTGCTCCGCGAGGCGGTGGCCGGCAAGTTGTGGGAAGACCGCGTGCGGTTTGTCGGCAAGGTCGCCTCGTCGGAGATTCTCCCGTTGACGGCAGGCGCCGATCTGGGAATCATCCCCTATCAACCGATCGACATGAACCACCGGCTCTGCTCGCCGAACAAGTTCTTCGAGTTCGTTCAGAGCGGCGTGCCGATTGTCGCCCACGACCTGGTCTTCCTCCGCGAGATGGGGCGGCGCTACGGTGTTGTTTCAGTGGGCGACCTTTCCACCGCCTCCGGTATAGCCCGGGCGATCCGCGAGGTACTCGACGATGACCAGTGCTTGCAACAGATGCGGAATGCCTGCCGGCAGGCAGCCATGACGCTGAACTGGGAGACCGAAGCGAAAAAACTCGTCGAGGCCTACCCACGACTCTTGAACGGCCGCCGCCGCACCTTTGTGCCGGACGAGGGGCTCTTCCGGTTTTAGGTGCAGAAGTAGGGTGGGGAGAGTGAATTCCTTAAGTTAGTCCGTATGGGGGCTCGCTGCGCTCTCCCTGTCATTTATACACAACTTTATCGTCTTTTGGGCCGAAGGCGAGCCAGGCGGTGGCGAAGTCGGTCATGCGGCGAATTCCGATCCACAGAGGCAGCGGCCCCGGCGGCGCTTCGGTGGCACGGTTGTTGTAGCCGCCGA
>JANXQG010000570.1 GCA_025356915.1 Planctomycetota bacterium
CGGGTGATTTCGAGCAGGACAGTATCTACGCCCTGGTGGAGAATTGGTCTCGGATCTGATGCTACAATTGATCGAGATGGGGCTTGTCAAACCTGGCGGATCCCCTCTTGGACCAGTTGGAAAACCGTGACGGAGCTTCACTTCTGGCAGCGAGTACGGCAGTGGTCCAAGGCCATCTCATCTTTCGACGAAATATGGGGAGCAGAAAAATAGGAAAGAAAGCAAGGAACCGCAGATGACACGGATGGGCGCGGATAGGGGAAGATAAATATCCTTTCCTCGCCCTGTCATCTATCTTCCTATCTTTAATTACATACGCCACAAGATAGGACGGCAAGCGTCCTTGTCTTACTCTCGACGGTAGGATGGGATCGAGCGTACGGGCACTGGCCCACCCTCGTTTCCTCGAATCTATCGCCAATGTCTGAGTAATATTCGCACATACGACGGGGCAAGACAAACCGTTCGGAATCCTCGCATTACTTCAGGAGGTCGAGCGACCTGACGCAGCCTGGAGTCGCACGACGAACTCGGCATGCTCGGGCGAGGCAAGCCCCTGTTGAAGGACCGCCAGCACCACGGCAAGGTCGCCGTGAGTCAAAGCGGCCGGGTCAAGCCAAAGACCGGGAAAAATCTCGCTATGGTAATGTCCCGCTTCGGTTAGCGGCAGTAGCTCGAAGTGCCCTTCGCGCAGGGCGAACCAATCGATGGCCGAGTCCCAGACGCGCCAGACTAGGTACTCGCGTATGCCGTTGCGCTGGTAGGCGCGGAGTTTCTCGTGCAGATCGTAACTGGCACTGCTAGCGGAAACCTCGGCGATGAGTTCCGGCGGACCGGCAATGTAATCGTCTTCATCCCGCGATTGGCCGCCACATTCAGGCAGGATCCGAAGCATGGCGTCCGGCTGGGGTTCATTCTCCCAGTCCAAACGAACTGTTCCGTTGTCGCCGGCATCGGTGCCAGGCGTCGCGGACCAGTAGGTCCCCAGCCATGTAGTAAGGGCCGAGTGCGGGCGGGAATGACGTTTGTGAGAAACGGGCGACGGCATGTAAACGATCCCCTCGATAAGCTCTGCTTTCTTGACATGTGGCATCGCAGAATAGCGCCGCTCAAACTCCGCTCGGGTCAATCGATCGCCCGCGTGAAGCTCCAGAACTTGCTCGACAGCGGCCAAACTCGCCGCTTTCACCACACTTGACTCTAGCGTTGTCATGGAAACGATCTCCTCAGGGCAAAATCTCCACCCCACACTAAGTATATCATGTTCGCTTGGGGGAGAAAATGCCCGGCAGAAAGAGGCGGGGTGTGGTCGAGCGCAGTAAACCGCAATCCGATTAAATTCCGGGGAATTTCTCCCCTACGCCAACGGCGTTATGTCCCCCAGCCCAGGGTTGTCGCGCAGCGGCTACCCTGGGAAACGGTATCCACGAAACCTTTCCTACGCCAACGGCGTTGCGTCCCGATTATGCGAACGCGCGTTTGCCATTTTCATTTCCACGTGGGCGGCTGGTTCTTTTGATTTCGAGTGCTACGTGGTCGAAAGTCCCGCCGCACCATGCGCGGCGGGGAAA
>JANXQG010000643.1 GCA_025356915.1 Planctomycetota bacterium
GCCCATCCGGTGCCCGACCTCATCGCCGAGGGATCGTGGCTTGAAGCCCCGCTTTGGATATGGACAGCCGAGCAGCCGCAACGTCGAAGGGTTTTTGTCCGCCGACGCGGCCGAGAGTTCCAGGTTTCGGATCGAGCTGGACAGGAACTCCGCTTGACTCTAACCGTTGACGGCGACGCCACCGACGCTGTCGGGCGGTTGGTGGCATGGAGCCAGCGGGGTACGAAAATTCGTTCGCGTGCTCTCATTACCACGCTTTGGGCTCGATTGGCCCTGAGCGACCTGTTCATGCACGGCATTGGCGGGGCAAAATATGATCGGGTGACCGATCGATTGATCGAGACATTCTTCGGTCTTGCACCGCCGAGCATCATGGTGCTTTCCGCCACATTGCACCTGCCGATTCGTCGTGCAGGCGTCCCGGCTGCATACGCAGGTGAGACGCCCGCACCCCAAGACTACAATTCTTCGCATTCCGCAAATGGAACCGGCAGATTTGGAAATCTTCGCGATATTCGCCGCGAGTTGCGCGAGTTGAGCTACCATCCGGAAACCTATTTACACGCCAACCAACTCCTCGATGGAGAGACGCCCCCCGGAGCCAGGGCCTTGGTCAACGAAAAACAGCGATGGATCGGCATGTCGGTCACGCCTGAAAACGCTTATACTCGCTGGAACTCGTTGCGGCGCATCAACAACGAACTTCAGCCATGGGTCGCCCAACGACGGCAGCAACTGCTGGAACTGCAATCGCAAACGCAACGGGAACTGCGAAACGAGAAGGTGCTTGGCTCGCGCGAATATGGATTCTGCCTCTATTCCGAATCCTATTTAAAAGATTTTCTTCTGCGCGCTACTTCCCAAGAGCGCGTAAAGATGTTGTGATAGTGTGAGTCTGAGGTCAGGGCAGTGCGTTTTTCGCGAAAAGGATTATCGCTTATGAGCACAGGGATTAAGACGCCGATCGCCGCCGACGTTAACGGCGGTACGGTGTCTAGTACTACCGACAAGCGACGTGTGCGATCTTCCATCATTGCCTGCACGGTCAGCGATCATATCGCCTTGGGACATTTCCTGTCGGAAATCTTCGGAGCGCACTATCCGGCTAAATTCCAGGCATCGCTCAACAATCCATTCTATGCCCCGGGTGATCGCTTGATGCTCCGCCGCATGGGGCGCGCGATTGCCCATGTCCATCTGACGCGTCGCCTCATGCAGTTTGGCTCGCTCTCGCTTCCCGTGGCCGGACTGCAAGGATTGGCCACCGCGAACCATTGTCGCCGGGAGGGGCTCGGCACCCATCTACTGCTAGCTGCGGAAAGGCAAATGGCGCAGTCGGGTGCTCTCATCGGGCTGTTGCGGACTCAGATTCCACATTTCTTTCGCCGTACCGGTTGGGCGTTGTGCGGCGGCAGTTCGGGCTGCGCCGCCAGTCCACATGCCGTGCTCGTTCGACTTTTGGAACAAGGCCTCTCTCTGCGCCCTACCTCGCGAATTCAGGTTCGGCCCTGGCGGCGATGGGAAGAAGAGGCCGTCGCACGAGTCTATCGCCAAAGTCTGCCCGGCAGCTACGGCCTGCTCCAGCGTAGCCGCCCCTATTGGCATTGGCTTCTGGAACGCAGGGCTTACGATCAGTTCTACGTCGCGCTCGACGGCCCCGACCTCTGGGATTTCAATGAAAGCAGTACGCAGCTCGTCGGCTACGCGGCCATCAAGCGAGAGAAAATCGTCGAGCTTGTTACGGCTCCCGGTCGGCAGAAAGTGGCGATGGAACTTCTCGCACGGGCGTGCGGCGATGCCATTGAGCATGACCGTCGCCATATCTCGCTGCTTGCTCCTGCGAGCAGCCCGTTGCTGGAATATTTTCGCGTTGCATCGGAATCGTTGACCTACCAGCCCCCCGATCGCGCCGAGTTCTGTATGGCAAAGCTGCTCGATCCGCTGAGGCTCTTGAAGATGATGTGCGGCGTTTTTACGCAGCGTGCGACGGAGGCCAAGCTCGCCCGACCTCTGGGACTCGGACTACTTGTCGATGGGCAGAAGTATCAGATCGACATTGCCGGCAGCGGCCGGGCCATCGCCGACACCATGGGACGCAGTTATCTTCGCCTCAACGTGGCCGACTTCACTCGCTTGGTACTTGGCCAACTCGATTGGGATCGGGCCTTGGAAGAAGGCCGCGTTGAACCTTCCACCAGCCTAGCCCTCGATGCCGGCCGCGTGTTCTTCCCCCCCTTGCCGTTCTGGCGGCCGATCTTGGATGACTGCAATTAGGACCTGCCTGCAAACAACTCCCCTCTCCCGTACGCGGGAGAAGGGCAGGGGGGGAGGGCAGCTTGAACCAAATCATGGAGTTTTTCTTGAACAGGTCCTTAGTAATTCTCTGCCGCTTCGCTAATCTGTTTCCACGCCTGCTCTACGTGCCGCCGCTCGGTGTTCGTTTGCCCGATACAAAACCGCAAGGTCAAGTGATCGTGTAACCGCGTATGACTTATAAACATCTTGCCGGAGGCGTTTACTTGGTCGAGAATCTGCTGGTTGACCTCGTCTCCGCCGCGGTGGCGGAAGCAGACGAGGTTCAAGATGGCCGGCGCGGCTAGTTCAAAGCGAGGATCGGACTGAATCCAACCGGCAAACTCTTGCGCCAGGGCCACATGCTGCCGCACGCGTTGTTGGATTCCTGCGATGCCGAACCACCGCAATACGAACCACAATTTCAACGCACGGAATCGCCGGCCGAGCGGAACCTGCCAATCCCGATAGTCGATCACAGCACCCGACTGCGTCGCCTGATTCTTCAGGTACTCGGGCATGATCCCCAGTGCGCGAATCAGCGGCCCGCGGTCGGCGACGAAGAAACAACTGCAATCGAAGTTTGTGAACATCCACTTGTGTGGATTGAAGCAGTAGCTATCGGCCAGTTCCAGCCCGTCGTGCATCGCGCGGAATTCTGGGCAAATGGCCGCCGTGCCAGCCAGGGCGGCATCGACATGCAGCCAAACATCGTGCTGGCGGCAGATCTGGCCGATGTCCCGCAGCGGGTCGAAGCCCAGTGACGACGTCGTGCCCACCGTGGCACAGACGAAGAAGGGCCGGCAGCCTGCCGCAATGTCGTCGGCCATGGCCTCGGCCAAGCGGTCAGGGCGCATGCCCCACTGAGGGTCGACTTTGATGCTGCGAAGAGAGTTGCTTCCTAGTCCGGCGATGCGGAGCCCCTTTTCGATCGAGGAATGGGTCTGGGTCGAGGCATAAGCGACCAACTCGCCTCCTGCTCCCTGCTCCCTGCTCTCCACACGCTCGCGCGCGGCCAGGATCGCACAGAGTACCGCCGAGGAAGCTGTATCCTGGATTACACCGCCGCCGGCAGTCGTGGATAAAAACCGTTCCGGCAAACCAAGTCCATCAACGAGCCAATCCAAAACGTGCGTTTCCAGTTCCGTGCAGGCCGGACTGGTCGCCCAGAGCATCCCCTGTACTCCCAAGCCGGAGGCGATCAGATCACCGAGGATCGAAGGCCCCGAGTTGTTGCTGGGGAAATAGGCGAAGAAATTAGGCGACTGCCAATGCGTGATTCCCGGCATAATGATTTCGTTGAGATCGCGGAGAATCGACTCGAACGGTTCGCCCTGTTGCGGCGGTCGGTCGGGCAAGCGTCTGCGAATTTCTCCCGGTTGGACCCGGGAGAGTACGGGGAGTTGTTCGACCTGCTCCATGTAGTCGGCGATCCAATCGATTGCTTCGCGGCCGTGGCAGCGGAATTCGTCAGGGGTCATGATATAGCGTCCTCGGTTTACTTTCCTTGCGACGGAAACTTTTGATTATACTTCGTTCCGAGTCAGTATGGAGCAATCTTATTGTGTATACTTCTTTCTGCCTATGTTTCATCCTTAAGGTTGCCATCTCGTGGCCAATCGCGACAACCATTACGAAGCGGCGTTTGAAGCGTACCTCCGCAGTCGCGGCGTGCCCTACGTGGCGGTCGATGAGGCGAAGCGGAGCGTGCTCTCCGATGGCGCCTCGATCAAAAGTCTCGATTTCATTGTTTCCAGCCCCGGCCCGGTCCGTTGGCTGGTTGATGTGAAAGGAAGAAAGTTTCCAAGTGGCGATATTCAAAAACAATATTGGAAAAACTGGTCAACGAGGGATGATCTGGTGAGCTTGGCTCAATGGGAGCGGCTCTTCGGCCAGGGCTTCTGCGGACTGTTTGTCTTTGCTTATAATATCTTGGGAGACCGTGCCCCCCTGCCTTACGAGCAGTTATTCGAGTTCCGCAACAAGCTCTATGCGTTCGTCGCCGTGCGTCTCATGGACTACGCCGGCCACGCCCGGCCGATCTCGGCCAAGTGGGATACGCTCGCCATGCCGGCCGCCGACTTCCGCCGACTTGCCCGGCCACTGGATGAGCTGCTGGGTCTAGCAGGAGAACCGCAAAGTCCGGGGTCTGGTCCATTTTTCGGCGAGAATCCATGAAATTCACCCGAGATCCTTGCCCGAAAACATGGACCTGACCCCTTGGCGTTTGCTGGGTCTAGCGGAGAAGAAGCTGGAAGAGTAGGATGGGAACTGTGCGTTTCCGGCGAGGAACGGCTCGCTATCCGCAATAACTTTTACAGGAAATCTTGAGGTCCTTATGAAATTCTTTCACCCGTCGATCTGCCTGATTCCCTTGATGTCCGCCTTGCTTTTGCCCGCTACGAACCACGCGGCCGAGCCAGTTGACAAAACCGATACCTGGCACGGGTTCACGCGCCATCACTTCGTGGTCGACGGCTGCCAGGCGTGGCTGGTCGAACCGAAAAATCCATTGCCCGGCAAACCGTGGTCCTGGTGCATGGAATTTCCCGACGCGTTTACCGATCGCTGTGCGGCACCGGCCCTGTTGAAAAAAGGCTTCTACCATGCCCACATTGTTGTTGGCAACACGTTCGGCTGCCCGGCCGCTGTCAAACATTTCAACGCCTTCTATGACGCCATGCAGGCCAGTGGGCTGGCAAAAAAAACAGTGTTGATCGGCATCAGCCGCGGAGGACTTTATGCCTACCGCTGGGCGTCGGAGAACCCGGACAAGGTTTCGGTAATCTACGGCGATGCACCGGTTTGCGACTTCAAGAGCTGGCCCGGCGGCAAAGGCAAAGGGAGGGGCGGCCGCGGTGACTGGAACGCGCTACAGAAACACTACGGCTTTGCCAACGAAGCTGCGGCACTTGCTTATCGTGGAAATCCGGTCGATGTGCTGGAACCGTTGGCCAAAGCGAAAGTCGCACTGATCCACGTCGTCGGCGATGCTGATGACGTCGTGCCGCCAGCCGAGAACACGACACTCGTCGAAGAGCGCTACCGCAAACTGGGCGGCAAAATTCAAGTCATCCACAAGCCGGGGGTTGGACACCACCCCCACGGCGTGGACGATCCGGCACCTGTGGTCAAGTTCATCCTCGATCACGCGGCCCCAAGTGTTCCGCATTGACGCTTTTTGAGAATGTGCCGGGCAAGATCCTCCTGAATCTCGCGATGACGGGGCACCGGCTGACACTCGTGGACATTCTACACCAAAGACGGGGTTCTTTCAACGTAATCCGGGACGTAGGATGTGGACGTAATCCGGGTAATCCCGGAAGTAATACTGGGTTTTGGGAAACGGAAGGAGAAGATTTTATAGTTTTCCAGCATTGGTTGGCGACAAAAACCTGAACACTACCAAAACAGGGAATGTATCTGGAATTGTTTCGTTTTTTCCATGCTTTTTCGTAGGCGTCTATTCTGTGAAATTGGCGTTGCATGATTTTGGCAGACCTGATTATAAGGGGGCATGGACGTTGAACAACTCAGGGAGGATGTTCGTGCGGGGCGGATCACACCCGATCGGCTGATTGATCTGATCGTGGCCCAGCAACGCCGCGTATCGCCAGTTTACCGACCGCCTACTGGAAATCTACCGCGAAGCCTGTCGGGTGCAGCGCGACTGGCGGCTGAGCGCGGAGGGCCGAAAGGGGAAGGTCGGCCTGCTGGACGACAAGATTCTGGAGTTGTGCGGGCCGATGTGGGCGGCCGAGCTGCCGCCGGGCGAAGGGCCGGAGGACGACTATCGGCGGCTGTGCAACGAACTGATGCGAGTGATGCTGGCGAAGCAACTCTTCACGTTCGTCACGGCTGAGGCGGTGGAGAAGCCCAACGGGGAAACACTGGCCGTGTCGGGCACCAACAACGAGGCCGAACGCACGCTC
>JANXQG010000655.1 GCA_025356915.1 Planctomycetota bacterium
CCCACCCTACAATTACCCGCAATTCACACGCAAACCCGGAAAAGCCCCCAAAAAAAAGCTGCCAGCCAACTCCCCAGCGGTCAACGGGGCGATGTCAAGAAGCCTGCGGCCGAAATAGTCCGCCTGCTCCGCCGACACTACCCCGACGCTACCTGTTCGCTGGACTTCCACTCGCCGTTGGAACTGCTCGTGGCGACAATCCTCTCCGCCCAATGTACGGATGAGCGGGTGAATATCGTCACCAAGGAGCTTTTTTGCAAGTATCGTTCGGCCGCCGATTATGCCCAAGCCTCCATCATCGAGTTGGAAAAAGATATCCATAGCACCGGATTCTATCGCAACAAGGCCAAGAGTATCCAGAACTCCTGCCGCCTGCTGGTCCAGCAGTACGACGGCCAGGTGCCCCAGAACATCGATCAACTAATCGAATTGCCGGGCATCGGCCGGAAAACGGCCAATGTAATCCTCGGCACCGCGTTTGGCATTACTTCGGGCGTTGTGGTGGACACTCATGTAACACGTCTCAGCCATCGCCTGGGGCTTTCACAGCAGAAATTCGCCGAGAAAATCGAGAAGGATCTCATGGCGGTCATTTCCAGTAAGGAATGGGTCGCATTCAGTCACCGCATGATCCAGCACGGCAGGAAGATTTGTAGGGCACGGAAGCCCAAGTGCGATGTTTGCCCCTTCAGTAAAATTTGCCCCAAAGTGGGCATCGAGCAGTTGCAGAATCTACCGTCCCTTGGAACTGTTTCAAAACCAGGCTCGTAGCGTAGGCGTCTCGCCTGCGTTCCGGGTTTTGAAACAGCTTCTTAACTAAAACTAAAACCATTCCTTCCGTTCGGGGTATTGTCATGGTGCTTTCCGGTCACGAGATTCATCGGCAATTGGGCAAGAACATTGTCATCGATCCCTTCGAGGAAAGCCGGCTCAATCCCAACAGTTACAACCTCACGCTGCATGATGAAGTACTGATCTACGAAGAGGTCGTGCTCGACATGCGGCGTCCGAATCGGGTTCGCCGACTGAAGATTCCCGCCGAGGGCATGGTACTGCAACCGCACCAGCTTTACCTGGGACGAACCATCGAGCGAACCGAAACCCGGAACTATGTCCCGATGATTGAAGGGCGATCGTCGATCGGCCGGTTAGGGCTCTTCGTGCATGTAACCGCCGGTTTTGGCGACGTGGGGTTTTGCGGCTACTGGACTTTGGAAATGTTCGCCGTGCAGCCGGTCCGCATTTATGCGGGCGTGTCGATCTGCCAGATCTTCTACCACGACATCTGCGGCACGTTTACGGAGTACGCCAGCGACAAATATCAGAATAACAACGACATCCAGCCTAGCCTTCTGTTCATGGAGCTATCCCCTGCCGGCAAAGATCCGCAGCGGACGCTGGGGTTCGGGTTCGATCGGCCGTGAGGATTCCGGCACAGATTGAAGCAGCCCCTACCTGATCGAACTGACGCCGCCGAACAAGATCGGGTTTGGCCACGGATGAAACACGGATAATGCAATGCCTGATATCTGTTAAAATGGGGGGGGTGCGTGTGATTCGACCAAAAGAAGTAACCGTTCTGACTTGCGTCCGCGATATTTCCCAATTTATCGAGGCAGCTCCATTTCGCAACGCGGCGGGAGCATGTATACTTTTAATCGTCCCCCCGTTGGAATTCTGTCTTGAACCTGGGGGTTTTTGAAAACCATCCGTGTCTTTACCGAGTGATCGGGTTTTTTTGAGGAGAGAAAGTCTATGGCCTCGCTTCCGTCCTATGTCGCTAACGCTCAACCGGTTCCCAAAGATAAACGCGTGCCGTGGTTCAAGACCATTGCACCCACGTATGCGGGAATTATGCTCTGGTTCGTGTTTTGGCATGATGTCCCCGTAGGGGCGAATTTGGCCGATGGTCCCTTGGGCAAGTACAGTGCCTTTGCTGGCGGCGTGCTGTCGCAAGGCGTTGGCACCGCAATTTTCGGTTTGGTCCTCGCAGCCTTGATTTGTTATTTCCTCTTTTATCTGGTGCCGGGGCTGTTGGGCGTTCAAACGGGCTTGCCGTTGTACATCGTCGGCACATCGACCTACGGAGTCCACGGCGGCTTCATCATGCCTGGATTCCTTATGGGATTGTTGCAATTCGGCTGGTTGAGTGTGAATGCATTCTTTGCTGGAATCCTGCTCTGCGCGCCCTTCAATCAAGGCCCTGGGACGATTGCGCACGCGGTTGTCGCAACCGCCTGGGCCGCTGCAGCGGCCTTTCTCGGCCTCAAAGGAATTAAGTACGTTGCTCGGGTTGCCACGTACCTCCCAATCATCCCGTTGGCAATTCCGATCATCCTCTTTGCTACGACCTATTCAAATATTGGTAAGTTTGACGCCAGGACCACCAGCGAGGCTGGCGCAAAAGTGCAAGTCAAACCCGAGGGCGCAACTGAAGTTTTGAAGGTGCAGGAAGCACTGCCCCCGTGGAAGGTAATTGCAGTGATTTGCGCGTACGTGGTTGGATTCTTCGCCACGGCCGGAGCAGCAGGCACCGACATTTCGATGAGCAACCGTGATTCGCGCGATGTTCCC
>JANXQG010000689.1 GCA_025356915.1 Planctomycetota bacterium
GCGCCGATGGCGTCGGCGGCTGCCTCGGCAACCGAGCCGACCGTGATCGAGTGGTTGTAGGTACTCGGCGCGCGGCGGACCAGCTCCTGCAAGACGGGGTGGGTGATGTCGCCCAGTTCCAGCAGGCTCAGATCGGTGAGTACGCCGAAAAACCTTTCCACGAACGGCAGCAGACCCGTCATGAAGAACCCGGCCATTGTGGCCCAGATGAACTGACGGCCGGCTCCACGCAACAGCGACTGGTCCAGGGGCTGATTGTCGATTAGGTTCATGGCCAGATCCAACAAGGCAGCCACGCAGCCGGCAAACAGGCCAACATAGATCAGCTTGCTACGGTTGCGGATGCGGCCCAGGTTGAGTGCCGCAGCGGCCGTCGTGCCGAACAACAGTAGAAACATGGGCAAATTTTCGCCCAGTGCCAGCACAACGATCCAGGAAACGACGCCCGTCAACAACAGGGCCAACTCCTGGCGATAGGCAATGGCCATGGTCATGCCAAAGACGATCAACGGCACAGGCTCCGCCCGCCAGGGATCATCGGAAGCCCAAACGGCCACGGCGACGGTGGCCACGGCCAGGCCCAGGGCACCAGCCAGGCGATCGAGTTCGGCCTGCACGCCACGTTGTCGGTAGCGCATGTACATCCCGCACAGCGCGAACATGGCGAAAACTACCAGCAGGACCGCGCTGCCCCGACAGAACCGGTCCAAAAACGGCCGCTGGACGATGAATGCCTCGTATTCCCGCGTGAACAATTCAAGCTTCGGCACGTCAATTGCCTCGCCTCGTTTGGCCAGCAAATCACCCGGCCGATACGTCATCATTGTTGGCTCAACTTTGGCGACATTCTCGTCCTGGGCTAGCTTACTCGCTTCGGCATCGAGTGTGAGTGTGGTCAAGGGGCTGGACGAATGCAGAAGTCGCGGCTCGAGCCAGGTACAGAGCCGGTCGGCGATCACCTTGGAGCTGAGTTCCTCGGCCAGCTTGCGTTGAATCGCCTCGGGATCGACCACGACTTCCAGGACTTCGACTTCCCTTGGCGGGGCCGGATTCTCGATCGAGTAGACAGTAATCGTCTTCTTATTAAAACCCTTGAGCTTCTCCGTGGGGTCTGCCAGCAATCCGTGCTGCTCCAACGGGGCAAAAGCCGCGGCGACCGCGCGATTGAGTTGATCGAGGTTTTCCTTGCCGGCCAGTGTCTTGCAAAATTCCTGGAAGCCGGCGAGTTCCTCCTGAGGATTAGGCTCTTTCGCGCCCTTTTCCAAGGGCGGCTGAAATTCTTTCCATCGAGAGCGGGTTTGCGGATCGAGCTTTTTTGCCTTGGTAAGGTCGGCGATCGTCGTACAGAGATTGGCACGCAACTGTTCCAGCGGTTGGCTGTCCTGCTTGAAAACGGCCTTGGTTTCCTCGCGAGCCTTCAAGCGTGCCTGTGCGGTCTCTTCCTGATTTTCCTTCTTGAACTCCACCCGCGTGGTGACATAACGCATGGGCACCATGCCCGTCCGCCAATGCATGGGCGGATCCCAGGCATGGATGATCGCACAAACCGCCACGGCGGCGACCAAGGCGAGAGCCATCCGCGACAAGACATCCCGATGCCAAAGACCGAGCCATGCCCGCTCCCAGTGCCCCGGGGGGAGTTCCATCGCAGCTACGCGTTCGGATCGTGTACGTCGTTGACTGCCGTTGGCCATAAGATTCGACTCAAAACGTCTTGTGCAATGTTCGGTAGGATGGACATCTGAGTCCGTCCATGTTTTTTAGGGACGGACCCGGAGGTCCATCCTACGAAGTGGAGGGTTGCCGCTTGGGGGGACCGTGTTCATAAGCGTCGACGATCTTCTGCACCAGCGGGTGGCGAACGATATCACCGCGACCGAGCCTTGCACAGGCCACGCCTTCGATACCTTGAAGGCGATCGAGCGCGTCGACGAGGCCGCTCTTGTGGTGTTCTGGTAAATCGATCTGGGTCGTGTCACCGGAAGCCACGATTTTTGAACCGTGGCCCATGCGGGTAAGGAACATCTTCATCTGCGAAACGGACGTGTTCTGCGCTTCATCGAGGATGATGAATGCCTCGTTCAACGTCCGGCCCCGCATATAGGCGAGTGGAATGACTTCGATCAGGTCTTGCTCGCGATAGCGAGCGATCTGCTCGTGGTCCATCATTTCGTGCAGGGCATCCATGAGTGGCCGCAGATACGGATTGATCTTTGCCTGCAAGTCGCCGGGAAGAAAACCAAGGCTTTCACCTGCCTCAACCGCAGGGCGGACGAGTACGAGCTTGCGGACTCGCTCGGCCCGCAAGGCAGCCACCGCAGCGGCCACGGCCAGGTAGGTCTTGCCGGTTCCGGCGGGTCCGTAGCAAAGCACCATGTCGTGCTGTGCGATGGCATCGAGATAGCGCGCCTGGCCTTGCGAACGAGCACGAATCTGCCGGCCCGCAGTGAAAACCGTCAGCGGCTTGGCCGTCGGCCTGGCCGCGGTGACTTCGCCGTTCTGCACCCCGGCGAGTACACGATTGATGTCCTCGGCGGCAAGTGTACCGTGCTGTTGCGAGTATGCCCGGAGTTCTTCCAGCACCTGGGTTGCGCTGGCTACGGCCTGTTCCTCGCCCTGGATATGGATCTGACCATCCCGCGCAGAAATAGAAACCGACAACGCCTCGCGGATTCTCCGCACATGCTGATCGCAAGTGCCAAAGAGCGTTACTAGTTCCTTAGAACTAACAACCGAGATGTCTGTTTCGCTCATGCAAATTGCGCCGGAACCGATCGCGGCGCCAGGACCATTGAATATCGTCAATCCATCTAGTATAACCAATCCTAGCAGGGAAATGATAGCGATCCCGGCATCGATTTCATAAACTGTTTTACGGCAAAGACTTAGGAGGATCTCGTGGGAGCCATCAAGCGAATCTTGGTCACCGGCGGAGCCGGCTTTCTCGGCTCGCATCTGTGCGAACGCCTGGTGGCCGAAGGTCACGACGTTATCTGCCTGGATAACTTCTTCACCAGCCAGAAGACCAATGTCGGGCATCTGCTGACGCGGCCGAACTTCGAGTTGATCCGCCACGACATCACCTTGCCCATCTGGCTGGAAGTCGACGAGATCTACAATCTCGCCTGTCCGGCAGCACCCGGTCATTATCAGTACAATCCCATTAAAACGATGAAAACCTCGGTGCTTGGCGCGATCCACGTGTTGGGGATGACTAAACGCTGCCGGGCCAAGGTCCTGCAAGCATCGACCAGCGAAGTCTATGGCGACCCGCAGGTCCACCCGCAGCCGGAAAGCTATCGCGGTTCGGTCAATCCGATCGGTCCCCGGGCATGCTACGACGAAGGAAAGCGGGCCGCCGAGACGCTCTTCATGGACTACCACCGCGCCAACAGTGTCAACGTGCGGATCGTGCGGATTTTCAACACCTACGGACCGCGAATGCATCCTTACGACGGTCGCGTAATCTCAAACTTCATTTGTCAGGCCCTGAAAGGCCAGGACATTACCATCTTCGGCGACGGCCGGCAGACCCGCTCCTTTTGCTATCGCGACGATCTGGTGGAGGGCCTAATCCGCATGATGAACGCGCCGGACGATTTCTGCGGGCCGGTGAATCTAGGCAACCCGGAGGAATTCACGATCCGCGAGTTGGCGGATATCGTCATCGAACTGACGGCTTCGGGTTCAAGGATCGTCGCGCGTCCCCTGCCGGCCGACGACCCCACTCGACGCCAGCCTGATACGACGCTTGCCCAACAGCGGTTGGGCTGGCGGCCGACGGTTTCCTTGCGTCAGGGGCTAGTCAAGACAATCGATTGGTTCCGGTCGATCGACATGTCCGAGTACCGCCCTCCAACGCCGAATTATTGAGCGATTTATCGTCGCTATTCGCATGATCGGCCCCAAACTACGTAGCTTGCCTATTTTGTCAATTTCCGTAGCCCTACCGCAGGCACTTGCCTATATCATAAGGCTGGGGTAAACTTACCGAGTGGATTAGTCTGGATTATTCATAAATTTTAGGTGCGCGGAGCGAACCCCTGGAAATGGTGGGTTGCGCACGGAATCCAACGAACGGCAACCTTCCACCCCGGTTTAGACGGGTTCGCGCAACGCACCACTACGATTGAGTTTCCGTGCTCCACCCACCCTACGATGAATGATCCGGATTAAGCGGTTTAGAGGGGGCTTTTCAGAAGTTGTTGCAAAACTTGGAATACAGGCTAACCGATAGTTCCAGTTTCGCAACGGCTTTACGTGCTTTCCCGCGAACAGCTAGCTTTAAGGCAAGGCAAACGCATGGGCAGTACATCAACCATCGATCTCCAAAGACTTCTCCAGCCGATTCCAGGCAGCAGTCCGACTGGCATGGATTTGCGAACCCAAGATTCCGATTCGCACGAGTCGGTGTATTGGCAACTTCGATCGGCTCGAAACGAGTCGGGCGAGATCGAACGGAAATACATTACCGATCCCACCAATGCTGATTATGATCTGAGTCGCTGCCGCTGGTCGGAAATCATTTTGAAGGCAGTTGAAGTTCTTGCCCAACAATCCAAGGACCTCGAGGTCACGGCTTGGCTTTGTGATTCGCTTTTGCGAGTGCATGGGTTTGCCGGCCTGCGAGATGGGCTGCGGCTTGCACGAGAACTTGTGGAAAACCACTGGGATACGCTTTATCCCAGCCTCGATACGTCGGGCGAAGGAATCGCAGTGCGTCTGAACCAGTTTGGGAGCTTGTTCCGCGCTCGCCAACATCCGGCACTTCGAGTTCCTCTTACCGAGGGCGATAAGTTTACCGAACTCGATTATGAGCAAGCGCAAACCCTCGACAAACTAGCCGACCCCAAAGAGAAAG
Organism: Planctomycetota bacterium; assembly: GCA_025356915.1. Classification (GTDB taxonomy): domain Bacteria; phylum Planctomycetota; class Planctomycetia; order Pirellulales; family Thermoguttaceae; genus JANXQG01. The sequence continues at coordinate 4,862 of JANXQG010000689.1, forward strand.
CGGCTCGCATCGCCAAGGGCGAAGTTACCCTACAGAAGTTTGCGGAGGCTGTCCGCGAGACTTCGACTTCGTTCTTGAAAGCCCTCTTGGAGGACATCGAGGAAAGCTTGGCTGAGGGTGAAAAACTCGTCGCGGTACTCAAGCCAAAGTGTGGGAAAAACGAGCGCGGAGAGGACATGGCGCCGTCCGCCCGCGAGTTCACCGAGGTGCTCAAGAGGGTGCTTGCCGTCGTCCGGCTCGTGGCAGGCGACCGCATTACCGCGAAGGCTCCTTCGGTAGCCGAGCCCGAAGGGGTCGGCAAGCAGGAATTGGGCGTGGCGGCGGCGGAAGCAGCCCAACCCAAGGAATTGACCCGCGATACCGCACTTTCACGGCTCCGCGACCTGGCCGATTTCTTTCGGCGGTCCGAACCGCATAGCCCGATCTCCCATCACTTGGAAGAAGCGGTTCGCTGGGGACAATTGCCGTTGGCGGAATTGCTAACCGAATTGATTCCCGACGAGAATGCACGAAAAGCGTTGTTTACTCGCATCGGCATTGTTGTGCCGGTGAAAAAGTAACTAAATCAGGAAGGATAAGTTATGTCGAATATCTCCATTCAGCGTGTACTCCAGAAAGTGCGCCCTCCCCGGGTGCGAATCAGTTATGATGTCCAGGTTGGAAATGCCACCGAGAAGAAGGAGCTCCCTTTTGTCGTGGGCGTGATGGGCGATTTCTCCGGAGATCCAACCCAGCCGCTCAAGAGTCTGGCCGACCGGAAGTTCATCGAGATCAGCCGCGATAATTTTGATACGGTGATGACTCGCATGACCCCGGGACTGAACCTGCGCGTTAAGAATACCCTCGAAGACGATGGCACCGAGATGGCCGTTCAATTGAAGTTCCAGTCGATGAAGGACTTTGAGCCGGCACGAATCGTCGATCAAATCAAGCCTCTAAAGGAACTGATGGAGGCTCGCCGGAAACTGATGGAATTGAAGACCAAGGTGGACCTGGCGCCAAACCTGGAGAATCATCTCCAGGAGCTGCTCAGCGACCCCGACAAACTGAAAAAAGCGGCTGGCGATACCGTGACCGCGGGCAACGAGACCAAAAACTAAAAAGGAGTACCCAGTACCATGAGCAGCGCAGAACAACAACTTTCAGGGCAGGCCCAGGCCGAGGCCCAAGTTGCGGAAAAGAGCCTCTTGGAGCAGTGCATCAGTGAGACCCCGCTGGAGCGAAACGAGGCCAAGGATGTGATCGATACCCTCGTGAAACAAGCGATGCAGGGTGTCGTCAAATGGGACCGCAACGTGACGCGATCCATCAATCAGGGAATCCAGCAAATCGACGCGGCCATCTCGCGACAACTGGCCGAGGTCATGCACCACGAGAAGTTTCGGTCCTTGGAAGGCACCTGGCGCGGCCTTCAAACCATGGTGTTTGGCACGAACACGGGCAAGGACATCAAGATCAAGGTCTTGAATTGCTCAAAACGAGATCTGTTCAAAGACCTCAGCAACGCCGTGGAGTTCGACCAGAGCCACCTCTTCAAGCATATCTATACTGCTGAATTCGATATGCCGGGCGGACAGCCCTACGGCATCATGGTCGGCGATTACGAATTCAGCAATCATCCCGAGGACGTGGAGCTTTTAGGGAAGATTTCGGGTGTGGCGGCTGGCGCGTTCTGTCCCTTTATTTCCGCCGCGGCGCCGGAATTGTTCGGCTTCAAGAATTGGGAAGACCTACCCAAGGTGCGGTCTCTGGGAGACATCTTTGAATCGGATAAGTATGCCAAGTGGCGATCGTTCCGGGCGATGGACGACTCGCGCTTCGTGATACTCACCATGCCGCGGGTTCTGGCCCGCTTGCCTTATGGCGATTTGACCAAGAAGGTCGACGAGTTCCGCTATGAGGAGGTTGCCTCGGGGCCTAACGGCGAGCAGATCAAGGTCCCCGCGGATCAGTTCTGCTGGATGAATTCATCCTATGTCTATGGCACCTTGATGGCCGATTGCTTCAATTACTACGGTTGGTGTACCCGGATTCGCGGTGCGGACAGCGGCGGCAAGGTCTTTGGCCTGCCGACGTACGTCTTCACCAGCGACGACGGCGATGAGGCGACGCAATGCCCCACGGAAGTGGCGATCACCGATCGTCGCGAGGCTGAGCTTTCCGATCTTGGCTTTCTGCCGGTCTGTCACTACAAGCGGACGGACTATGCAGTGTTCTTCGGAGCACAAACGGCGCAGAAGGCGAAGAAGTACGAAGGACCCGATGGTGTGCAAGCCACGGAAAACGCCGCCATTTCAGCGCGATTGCCCTACGTGATGGCCACGTCGCGAATCGCACATTTCCTGAAGGTCATGGCCCGCGACAAGATCGGAAGCTTCATGGAGCGAGCCGATTGCGAGAAGTGGCTGAATACCTGGATCATGAACTATGTGCTGGCCGATCGGTTTGGCAGCGAGTCGGACAAGGCGAAACTACCGCTCGCCGAAGCGAGGATCGACGTAAGCGAAGTACCCGGTGAGCCGGGTCACTATAGCGCCGTCGCCTACTTGCGACCCTGGCTGCAGTTGGAAGCCTTAACCGCGTCGTTGCGAACGGTGACCAGGATTCCTAGCAACAAGTAGTGGCTGTTGCGGAAAGGATCCTAGTTAAGTGTAGGGTGGGACGAGCGCAGCGAACTCCCACCTTTTTTGAACCAATCGTCATGGTGGGGCTCGCTGCGCTCGTCCCACACTACTTTCCGCAACAGAAACTAAGTAGTGGCCCGTCCGATCCCAACGGGCAAACAGGACCGGGAGTCTAATGGAGTCTCGCCAGTACGACCAAGTCGCTTGGCAGTCGGGCGAGGATGCCTCGTTAGGCCTCCTCGAACTCGTATGCCACCCGGCGGAGTCGGTAATTACGAGCTTGGTAGCTTCGGATCGTCCAGACGAGGCGGTGGCTACGGTGTTCGCGGGAGATCCGCTAGCCGAGCCACCTTCGTGGGAAGCGGCGATCCGCTATTACCGCGTCCGCACCGGCTGGCTGCCGGATTGCAAGGACAGGCTCATCAACCTACTCAGCCGAGACGTGGCCGAGTTGGATCGATGTCTCAGCGAGCAGGTCGACGCGGTCCTGCACCACCCGCGCTTTCAGGGCTTGGAAGCCGCCTGGCGGGGACTAGAACTGTTGATCGAGGGAACCGGCGGACAGGAAAACCTCAAGGTCAAGATATTGCACCTACCCAAGGCTCAATTGGACGCCGATCTGCACGGAGCCATCGAATTCGACCAGAGTGCCTTCTTTCGTAAGGTCTATGAAGAAGAATACGGGATGGCCGGCGGAGAGCCCTATGGGGCACTCATTGGAAACTATGAATTCCGCAACAGCCCCAGCGATATTGAATTGCTTTCCAAGATCAAAGAGGTAGCGGCCGCTGCCTTTGCCCCGTTCGTTGCGGGCGTCGATCCGATGCTGTTCGGGTTGCCGCATTTCGGGCTACTACCCCGGATCTCCAATCTGGGGGAGTTATTCAACAGCCTGAAATTTTTGAAATGGAATACCTTGCGCGAGCAGGAGGATTCCCGCTATCTGGGTCTCGTCCTGCCGCGAATCGCGATGCGGCTTCCCTATACGCGGGATCCGCAGCGCGTGGATGGATTCGTGTATGAAGAAGATGTTTCAGCCGCTGACGGCATGTCCTATTTATGGGGCAACGCGGCGTTTGCGTTTGGCAATGTCGTGATTCGCGCCTTCGCCCTGAGCGGTTGGTTTGCCAATATTCGCGGAATTGCCGGCGGGGCGGACTCGGGGGGCGCGATCGATCTGCCGGCGCAATCCTTCGGCACGGATCGGCCCGGCGTCGCGGTCAAATGTTCCGTCGATTCGATCATCAGCGAAGCCCGCGACAAGGAACTCAGCGACTTGGGTTTCATTACCCTATGCGACTGCGAAGACACCGCGTACTCGGCGTTTTTTGCCAACCAATCGATCCAAAAGACGAAAGTTCACAATAGCGAGGACGCTACCACGAACGCGCGGATCTCGTCGATGTTGCAGTACGTTTTCTGTGCCTCGCGATTCGCCCACTATTTGAAAGTGATTGGTCGCGATAAAGTCGGCCAAGCTCCCGATCGGAGGCAACTCCAATCTTTGTTGCACGACTGGATCCACCAATACGTGGCGGCCGACCCTGGCGCGTCGGCGGCCACGCGGGCCAAGTATCCCTTGCGAGAAGCCCTGATCGAAATCGACGAGCATCCGGCCGACCCGGGACATTTTCGCTTGAAGCTCTTTCTCGCGCCACACGTTCAGCTCGACCAATTGTCGGCCGGAATCCGGCTTGTGACCGCGTTACCCAAGCCCCAGTGACCATAAAAATTTTTTTGTTTCGGCTTGTGCAGAAACCTAGGATCGAACTTGTAGGATGGACTTCCAAGTCCGTCCATGAACTCGAGAATCCATCCCACAGAAAGGGAGCCACTCATCGTGGACGCTTTACAACTGTTCCGTGACGGCAGCCTGCAGGAGGCGATTGCCGCGTGTACCCGCGAGGTGCAGAGTCACCCCGGCCAGCCCGATCACCGCGACCTGCTGAGCCAATTGCTCTGTTTTACCGCCGAATACGAACGTGCCGACAAGCACCTTGAGACTCTAGGTGCTCAGTTTCCCGACCGTGCTCCCGTGGTAAGCCTGATCCGGCAACTGATCAGGGCAGCCAAAGCCCGGCAACAATTCTACGACGAAGGCCGAGTGCCGGAGTTCACCGAGACGCCGCCCGAATATCTTCAGCTCTACTTGCAGGCATCGATTTGCTTCCGTCAGGGCGAAGCGGACGAAGCGGCCCGACTTCTCACGAGCGCGGAAGCATTGCGCCCCCAACTGACGGGACGTTGCAACGGCCAGCATTTTCACGATCTGCGCGACGCCGACGATCTCACCGCAGCATCCCTGGAAATCTTTACGACAACGGGGAAGTACTATTGGATCCCCCTGGAAAATATTCGACGGATCATGCTCCACCCGATCGAAAGCCCCCTGGACGTGCTTTGGCGTAGATGCCAGATCCAAGCCACCGCCTGTTCCGAGGGAATTGTTTACGTGCCCCAACTCTACGCGGGCACCTTCCGCGCTGAGGATGAGTCGCTGCGACTTGGCCGCAGCACGGAATGGTTTGGGCCTGACGAAGGACCCGTCCGGGGCATTGGTCATCGGATCTTCTGGATCGACGATGCGACACGCCCCTTTGTGGAGATACAGAACCTGGAGATTGAAGAAGTCGTCAAGCCCGCGGAGGAATCGTCATCCCAAGCTTGATGAACTATCGCCATGCCAGACCTTAATCGCGTTTCACCTCTGATGCCCTCGATTCTCGATCGCCTGCTCGGCCAGGAGGCTCCGAAAAACGAGGAAATCGAGCGCAACCACACGCAGCTTTTGCGCAATCTAAAAGCCTCCTTGCTTCGGGATTTGGAGAATCTGTTGAACACGCGCTGCCGTTGCGGATCGTTCCCCCCGGAATTCTCCGAGCTGCAAACATCGCTTGCTAATTATGGAATCCCCGACTTTACCGGCGCAACGGCCGGCTCGATTGTTGGCCGGCAGGATTTTTTAGCCATGGTTCGGTCTGCCGTGGAAAGATTTGAGCCGCGATTGCAGCGCGTGAGCGTCAGCTTGCTGAATGACAAAGATCCCCTGGACCGCGTGCTTCGATTCCGCATTGAAGCGGTCCTGGTGACCGACTACGACGATGAACCCGTCATGTTTGTGTCGACGATGGAGCCTTCGTCGGGTAAACATAAGGTGTCGAGCGGCTGAGAGTTCGCGTGCGACTTTACAGACAAACAACTGAGAAAACAAGAAGGTTTTGAAGATGTCGGATCGGCTTCTCCCCTATTACCAGGGCGAACTCAGTTATCTGCGCCGCTTTCTGGACGACTTCATGGCCGTTCAGCCGGATGCCGCGGCTCGGCTGGGAATCCGTCGCGGCAGCATTGAAGATCCACATGCCGCCCGGCTGGTTGAAGCGTTCGCCTATCTCACGGCACGCATCCGTGCGAAACTCGACGATGAGTTTCCCGAGCTGACCGACTCCTTTCTGAATGCCCTTTATCCCCACTACCTCACTCCGATACCCGCTGCGGCAGTCATTCAGTTGGTCCTCGACCACAGCCAGGGCGAATTGACGACGGGCTATCGGGTCGGCAAGGGCACGGGAGTGGAGATTTCCGATCCTGGGGGGATCGCGTGCCGTTTCCGCACATGTTACGACACGGTGGTCTGGCCTATTGAAATCGTAAGTTGCCAGTTACAGCGCAGGCCGTTTGCTGCGCCGAACGTGGAGCGCGCTCGCGACGCACTGGCCGTGCTGGACGTCTGCATTCGCTGCGTTTCCGCCGACGTAACCTTCGGGAATTTTGTCGCAATGGAATCGTTGCGGTTCTTTCTCTCCGGTGAAAATCACCATGCAATGCCTCTTTATGAGATCTTGTTGAACCGCTGTACGCAGATCGCCATCGCCACATCGCCAGGCGATGGTGCGGCATGCACCTTGTCGCCCGAACAACTTCGACCGGTTGGCTTTCATCCCTCCGAGAGCCTGCTGCCGTACGATGCGCGGTCTTTTCCCGGTTATGGGCTGCTGACGGACTACTTCGTCTTTCCCAGCAAGTTCCTCTTTCTCGATCTTCATGGGATCGCCCAGTACCCGGCTGCGGCCACCGCGCGAGAATTGCACATTTACTTCTTTCTCGACCGCGCTGCCCCTGAATTGGAGCCGCACGTCACGGTCGATACACTGCGTCTGGGCTGCACTCCGGTCGTGAACCTTTTTTCCAAGCGGGCGGAGCCTATTAAGGTGACCCAGCGGGTGACGGAGTATCCCGTCATTCCCGATGCCCGGATGCCCGACGAGATCGAGGTCTTCTCGGTCGATCGGGTCATGACGACCGGTTCCAGCGGCGACGACAAAGAATTCGTGCCGCTTTACGCCTGCCCGCAGGAGACGAATTCCAGCCAGCGGCCCGCTTACTGGGAGAGCCATCGCCGGGCGCGGCTGGACCGTCTGGGGCGGCCGTCGTCGGAGACCGAGGTCTTTTTGTCGCTGATCGACCTGGAGTTTCGGCCTACGGACAGGGCGGATAGCACACTGGTGGTGGAAACGACTTGTTTCAATCGCGATTATCCCAGCGAAATTAGCCGGCCGCGGACGCGATTGCTGGAAGGGGCTCCGATTCGCGAGGATATCGCTTGCTTGGTGGGGCCGACGGTCACTTGCCGGCCAAGTCCACGACAGCGCGGCGCGTGGGCTTTGATTTCGCATCTCTTGGTGGGACACTTGTCGATCGGGGACTCGCTCAACGCGGCCTTCCAGGCAGACGGCCGCGGCGCCGAGGCACTCTGCCGCATCCTCGAATTGTATGATTTCCGCGGCGATCCGGCGGCCCAGAAACGGATTGCGGGCGTGGCCGCGGTCAAGAGCCAACCCGTTGTCCGACGCCTGCCGATTGCCCCCTCCGGTTTCGCCCGTGGAATCGGCATCACGGTCGATTTCGACGAAGAGCAATTCCGCGATCCCGGCCAAGGGCTTTACCTCTTCGCGAGCGTCTTGGAATCGTTCTTCAGCATGTACTGTTCCATGAACTCGTTCAGCATGATGACTGCCCGGATCAAGCAAGGAGAAAGGATCCTGAAGCAATGGCCTCCGAACGCCGGCCAAAGGTATCTGCTGTAATCGAGCAGCTTTTTGCCGACCCGAAACGATTCGATTTCTTTCAAGCTATCCGCTTGCTGGAGCGGCACGCCCAGCAGCCGGACTCGACCATGGGCGAGTGTTGCCAGCCCGTGGGCCGCAGTGCCGCGCCCAAGCAGGAACTGGTCCGCTTCCGCGTTCGGCAATCGCTGGAGTTCCCCGTCTCGGAGATCCAGTCGATTGCCCGTGGGGCTTCCGCAGCTTCGCAGCAAAACCAGGCCGACTCGCAGTCGCCCGCCGTGCAGCCGCCCGCCTCACAGCCAGAGATGCTGGTCAACTTCATGGGTCTGACCGGACCGGCCGGGGTTCTTCCACGGCACTATTCGCAGCTCATCCTTGATCGCCAGCGCGACGGCGCCGAGGCACTGGTCGATTTTCTCGACCGATTCAATCACCGGTTGATTTCCCTCTTCTATCGCGCCTGGGAAAAATACCGAGCGGGCATCCTCGTCGAGCAGAACCGTTATGCCGAGTCGCCGGCCGACCTCGATTTGTTCAGCTTTGCCATGTTCAGCCTGGTCGGCCAGGGAACAGACGGGCAACGTGGCCGCATGGCAATAAGCGACGACCACTTCGTCTATTACTCGGGTTGTTTTTCACAGCGGCCCCCCAATCCGCTCTCCTTGCAAAGGATGCTGCAAGAGTTACTGAAGACGAAAGTTTTCGTCCAGCAGTTGTTTGGCCAGTGGTTGCAGCTTTCGCCCGACGAGCAGACCCGGATGCCCGCGGGCAATGAAGTTCCCACGTTGCGAGTTCAGTTGGGCCGTGGTGCCGTGGCCGGGGAGCGTGTTTGGGATCTGCAAAGCAAGTTTCGCATCCGCATTGGGCCGATCGATTATGCATTGTTCTGCCGCATGATGCCATCGAACGACCACTTGCTTTCGCTTTGCCAATTCGTCCGCACCTATGTCGGGCCGGAATTCGATTTTGACATCCAATTGGTACTCCGTGGCCCCGATGCCCCCTGGTGTGCCTTGGACGGCAACGCGCGGCTGGGCTGGAATACGTGGGTTCGCACCAACGCCTTTCAACGCGATGTTGACGATGTCGTACTCTGCTTGCACCAGGTTTAGAAAGTTTATGGCTTTTCCGGTTATGGGTGCGGAACGTGAGTAATTGATAATTGTAGGCTGGGCTTTAGCCCGCCATTGCAGGCTTTTTGGGAGGGGCGGGCTAAAACGTGCTGCCATCCGGAAAAGGTGAGAAGGGTGAGTTGGGAGAAAAAGAGACGAAAAAGTAAAAATGCCAACGGCTTGCCCGGGGGATTGTTACGCTCCTTGCTACAAAAGGGCCGCCACAAAACCCTTCTTTTCCCCTCTTCCGCAGCGACGGCAACGCCGTCGCTGCGGAAGAGGGGAAAAGAAATCGGTCAAGGGTAGATCAAAATGTAGCTTCGAGCGCAAGTATCCCCCGGGCAAGCCGTGGGCATTAAGAATCCTTTTTGGCGGGGTGGCTCATCAAAAGAGGATCTAAACCTCCGGCCGGCGGAGGATCTCGGCCATGATCACGGCCTGAACGATGTTCTCGGGCGAGCCTAGTAGCTCGGCCAGCCCGGATCCGGAGATGGGCAAGGCATCCAAGGTAGGTCGCGATAGATATTCTGGCATGGAGGCTTCAGCCTCGACGACTTCCACCGGTTGGGCTGCTTCGCCAGGGCGCGAGGCCAACCGGCCGACTTGGCCGCGGAATGCCTGCCCAACTTGCTGGGTGAACTGCTGGTCGGATTGCGCGACTTCACCGCCAAGTGCCTCGCTGCGGCGACGGAAGTCACTCGTATCCATGTACTTCTGGACCTGCTGACCAACTCGGCCGCCAACCGGAGCATCTTCCTCCGCAAGGACTTCAACCGGCTGCGGCTTCTCGGCCACCGGCTGCCCACCCCGACGCGCAGCGCGGCGGAGGAATTCGTCGACCTGCTCCTGGACTCGTCCAACGCCGTTTTGAGCGGGTGGGAGGGGGTTCGCTGGCACCACCATCTCGCGCATCTTTGAAACCACCACCCGGATCAGCGGGACGATGATAAAGATGATCACGATGGCGATCGAAACCAAGTCGATCTTTGCCAACAGAACGACGCCGTTCATGCCGTCGCGCCCTTCTTATTGTTTGCAGAAGCCGGGGCACTGATTCGAGCGATGGCCGCCCGCATGTCCGTGTCGGCCTGCACGTTGCGCAACTTGTAATAATCCATGATGCCCAGCACGCCTTCCTGGAAGGCCTGGGCAATCGCCTTGGGAATCTCGGCCTCGGCCTCCACGACCTTGGCGCGGCTCTCCTCGATCTGTGCAATGAATTCCTGCTCGGCCGCCACGGCCATCGTGCGCAGACCTTCGGCATTGGCACGGGCGACACGCATATCGGCCTCGGCGCGGTCGGCCTGCAACCGGGCACCAATGTTCTCGCCCACGGTCACTTCGCCGATATCGATGGAAACGATTTCAAAGGCGGTTTGCGAGTCCAACCGTCTGGAAAGCACCATCTTGGAAATACGATCGGGATTCTCCAGCACCACATGATGCGATTCAGCCGAGCCGATTGCGCTGACAATGCCCTCGCCAACGCGGGCAATAATTGTCTCCTCGGTTGCGCCACCGATCAATTGCTTCAAGTTGGCTCGCACGGTTACTCGGGCTTTGACCTTCAACTGGACACCATTCTGCGCCACGCCGTCGAGCGTTTCCCGTCCCAGATCGCGCGAGGGACAGTCGATCACCTTGGGATTGACGCTCGTTTGCACGGCCTCCAGGATGTTGCGTCCGGCGAGGTCAATGGCGGCGGCCAACTTAAAGTCGAGTTCGAGTTTTGCTTTTCGCGCGGCGATCAGCGAACGGACTACCAGCGGCACATTGCCGCCCGCCAGATAGTGCGCTTCAAGGCCCTTGGAAGTCACCCCATCGCGATCGCTGATGCCCGCCTGCACCGCCATGATCTTGCAGCGAACGATCACGCTCGGACTGACTTTACGAAAGGTCATGCCCACCAGATCCCAAATACCAATCTCCGCCCTCGTGAACTTCGACTGGATCCAGTAACGGAAATAATGGGCAAAGACTGCCAGAACAATTAAGGCAAAAAGAAGGAACAGGATCGTAACGACAATGAATGCCGTGGGAAGTGCCCCGGCAAAATTTGGCCCTTGGGGCTGTTGTGCAAAGAGATTCATGACACGCTCCTGGGTAAAGATCGATGGCGCAAAAGACCGAACGGCCATTCTCCCCCCGCGAGATACCCTTTGTCAAGAGCCGGGGGCGCGGCGGGGGCGTGACCCTCGTTTCAAACTAACGGCTCACCGAAGGGGTCTGCGGTGATGCTATCGATCGGCCGCTCCAGAGGATTTGTATTCGTCGATGTGGGGGGGGCCATCTCTACTGCCCGGACTACCAGCCGATTGGATTCAATCTTGATAATACGCACGGTTTGCTCCGCTTCAATGACCATTCCTTCGCTTGTAGCGTCGAGCGTCTGGCCATCCACGCTGACAGCCCCACTAGGCAGCATCCGGCATTTCGCGCGGCCCAGACGACCAACCAAGGTCTTGAGGTGCCGGCGTTGGTCTTCGTCGGGAAGGACATCCTCCGCACGGGGGGCATTAAGCAATACCTGTCGGCCGATATAGGTATGCGGCCACCAGCGAAAACCAAACGCTATCAAAGTTGGAACACCAACAACCACTGCGGCGGTCATGCTCAAGCCGACGGTTGGGCTTGACTTGAAACCAAGCAAAATTGCACCGAGTAACGCGGAACCTGAAAAAAACGCGAGAATGCCAGCCGAGGGGAGAAATATCTCCAAAAATGCAAAACACAACCCTATCGCCAGTAATAAGATGGGCCAAATCCAAATATCCATTGCGAGTTCTATACCTCCTCTCCTAAGATTCTATTTTACCAACAGACTTGTGCAGAAACCACTCAGAGGCTATCCGAAAAGCCCCCACCCCTCTCCCAAAGGGAGAGGGGAGTTTTTGGATAACCACTCATTTCCTCGGATATTTGAGCTTGAGCACATAAGACTCCCACTGCTTTTGGAATTCATCCATGTCGTCGCGTTCCAGGATTGCCTTCAGGGTTTTATAGCCCGTGGGATCGTCCTTGCGATTTGTCAGGAAGCGTCGATAGTAGGTCTTCAAGAGGTCCTTCTGCTGCAAGTAGTAGCAGAGGTATCGGGCTTGTGCGTAGTTTGTACCTCGGTCCTTCTCGTAGAAATCGGTGTCGGTCGTCTGGCAAAGCGTTTTGAATGAGGTGAGTTTCCCTTTGAGAATGGCCTCCTGTAGCCGCGGCAAACGCCAGTTGGTGTAGCCGTGAATTTCGCCATTCAGTTCGCCGCTTTGCTCGTAAAGCGAGCCTAATCCCTCATTGAACCAGGCCGGGCAGTTGGGGAAATTGGCCGCTACGAAGGGGTGGACAATCTCATGCACCAAGGTACCACCGCCCGTCGAGATATTCATCACCAAAGCCCCGGCTTCCTGCGAGAAATAACCAAAGGGCGTATCGGGTGTCTTGCCGAAAAGTTTTTTGCAGTTTGTCTCGTAGCTTTTCTTGTCCTTGAAGAGCCAGATATCGAGGATTTGTCGCGGATCCTGCTTGAAATAGGCTTGCTTCAGCTTTTCCACGGCCCACTTCACGGTGCCCTCCGAACGACGGCGCACCTCCTCCGGCGATTCATCGCCAATCACCACGAAGGGAGGTGTGAGAATAACCGTAAAATCTTTCGAGGGAATTTTCTTTTGCAACTGTTCAATATGCTTTTCAAAGTCCGCCTTGGTAAAGGAGCCTGTTGTGACCGTTCGATCCGGGTCCGCAGCACTTGCTTCTCGGCCAGCAAGGCCAGCCACTACGAGGAAACCGAGAATGCAGAAGAAAAATCGCCCCAGATGCGGGGTTGCTAACAACCGCTGTAGGTCGGCACGTAATCGTTGGCTAAGGAACGTCATCGGTAGGGAACTCCTGGATTGCGACAGAGTGCGGTGCGAAGTCCTTCAGAATACCGCCTTCACTGAACCGCGTCCAGAAGATCCAACGCGAAGGGGTCAGGTCCATGTTTTCGGGCAAGATCTCGGGTGAATTTCATACGCTCTCGCCGAAAAATGGACCAGACCCCGGACTTTGCAGTTCTCCTGGTCCAGAAGCATTGAAAATCAACCTTCGGAATTGTAGGATGGACTTGGAATTCCATTCTATGGTATCCGGGAGCAATCATGAAAAAGCACATTGCATCGTTCATCGTCCTCTTCGCGGCGTTGTCGCCAACCTCTGCGGCCCTTGCCGAGCAAGCGGCCATCAAGGATTACGGATTGAAAGAGTATGTCCGCGTATCCAGAGATCTGCCACACCGCGAAAATGTCCCCTGGAAACTTGTCTGCACGATACCATACAACTGCCATTTCCAGCCCTGGATCGAGTTTGAGGGCCTTACCGGTAAGGTTCTCAGCTTCAATTCCACCAACCCACTGGTCCTCTACCTCACGCCCACGGAATCCTATACAACAATCGGCGGCGATGAGATCCACGAGGCCAAGAATTGGGTCAGCGGCGAAGGCGCGTTCTATAGCATTCCAGCAGGCGTGACCGTGAAGTCCGTGAAATACCGCGAAACGGGATACGACACGACGCTTGCCGGTTCGTTCACTTGCAACGACAATGACTACAACGTCCTCTGGCAGAAAGCGGCCAGGACATGCTATCTCTGCATGCGAGACCATTTCTATGACTGCCCCGACCGTGAACGGGTCGGATTCTGGGGCGATGGCACACCCGAGCTGAACCAGTGCTTCTACGCATTCGATTCCAAGTCCCACCGTTTGTGCCGCGATCTTGTGTTGAGGAAGTTGGAACCCAAATTTTATCCGGGGCAACACCTGGAGTTCCTCGGCGAATATGGCATCTGGTTCTACTACCTACAGACCGGCGATCTGGAGACTCTCCGAGCGGTCTATGATCCCACCAAGGAATTTCTCATGGAGACCTACAAGTTCGGTAACCCACGAACTTGGTACGATTGGGGGAAAGAAGTCAAGGATATCGCCGTCATCGAGGAATGTTTCTACTATATCGATTTGAAGACGCTCAGGAAAATGGCACTGGCGACTGGGCATGAAGCGGATATCGCCGTCATTGACGCCAAACTCAAAGGGATCCAAAACACTTTTGACAGTAAATACTGGAAGGGGAACTGCTACATGTCCAAGCAGGTCTCCACGCCGGACGACCGCGCGAATGCGATGGCGGTCGATGCCGGTCTGGCCGACCGCTCCAAGTGGGAGGCAATCCACGAGAATGTTCTAACCAAAAAGACCTATTCCAGTTGCTTCTTCGATCGCTGGGTGTTGGAAGCACTTTGCACGATGGGCAAACAGGAATATGCCTTGCTCAGAATGGTCAACCGATACAAGACGATGATCCCATGCAGTTTCACCACCCTTTGGGAGCATTACGACCGGTGGTGGGCATCGCGGATCGACGCATTCGACGACGCTTCTTCGTTGAATCACGGCTGGAACCCGCCGGTACTCATCCTTTCTCAGACGATTGCCGGAGTCTCGCCGGAAACGCCCGGCTGGGCCACGTATCACGTATTGCCCAAGGAGGCATTTTTGACGGCAATCAAGGTAGTCGTGCCGACGATTCGAGGCAAGATTATCGTTGATATGAAGAAGACCGCAACGGAGTATGCCTTGAGTTTGGTTTCGCCCTTGTCTACGAAAGCCATCGTCGGCATGCCCAAAGGCTCGTTCACGAAGCTCAATTCCATCGAGGTCAACGGTGCCGTCATCTGGAAGGGCGAGTTTCGCGGTGGGGTCAACGGTGTTTCATGGCTCGGGGAGGACGCCGATTACATCAAGTTCCAGGTCGAGCCGGGCACCTGGAAATTTGTCGGTCAGGGCGTGTTGCCGATCGGCTCGCCCAGACCGCTCCCGCCGCCCCCGGCGAATGAAGCAAAGCTGGAGAAGAAATCTTGGACCGCTTCCGCCTCGGTGGCCGACGGATCTTTTCTCTTCAGCGGGGCCAAGATCCCGGTGGATGTATCCGCCGCGAATGCCATCGACGGCGACCATTGGACCGGTTGGCGCGATATGACGAAAACCCAGTACCCGGGGCAATGGTTCCAGGTGGACATGAAGCAAGCGCAGACCTTCGACAAAATCGTGCTCGACAACACCTGGGCCTTGTGGGATTCGCCCAACAAGTATTCCGTATCGATCTCCCAGGACGGCACGAACTGGGGAAGCCCCGTGGCGACAGGCAGCGGGCAATTGGGAATCACTACCATCACTTTTCCGCGTCAGACCGCGCGCTACTTTCGCATCACGCAGACCGGATCGGATGCCAAGTATCATTGGTCGATTTATGAAATCGACGTCTACTGCCAGCCGACCAAGGGCTAGGATTGCCAAATCAACAAGTGCGGCAAGTCTGACACCTCCCCGCCCGCGACAGTTATTGATTCGCCGGTCCTTGGCGAGAAGGAAATCACGGCGATCTCTCACTTGCTTGGCGGTGGTTTTTGAGGCTATCCGGAAAGTGGGGGTTTGATGAGCCTCTCGGAAAACTTAGTATAGCGAATGAAATTCTGTTGCGGAAACACCGGCAATGGTATAAATTAAACAGGCGAAGAGAATTTCACCATCCGACAAGATAGCAGAACAGAACAGGTCAGGCTAAAAAGCCTGACGTACTTGAAACCCACCCTGCACCTTACCTATTGACGGCCATGACAGAAGAGACCCAAGCAGAACCCAAATCCGTTGAGCAGCGCGACCTGGAGTGGCTGGCCAATGTCTATCGAGGCGACAAGGAACCGGACCTCACCGTCCGCGCGGTGCTGGCCGGCATGGTCTTTGGCGGGCTGATGTCGCTCTCGAATCTTTACGTCGGCCTCAAATGCGGCTGGGGACTGGGTGTGGACATCGCAGCGGTAATTGTCATCTTTGCCGTCTTCAAGGCCCTCCGCGGAATCCGCGTCGTGCGGCGGGAATTCGGCCTGATGGAAAACACGATGATGATGACGGTGGCCGTGGCCGCAAGCTGGATATCCTCGGCCGGATTGGTTTCGGCGGTTCCTGCGCTGTCGATGCTGCGTCCCGACTACCATTTTGTCTGGTGGCAGCTCACCTTGTTCATCGCGGTCATCTTGTACCTGGGTCTGTTCATGGCCATTCCCCTGAAACGGCAGATGATCCAGGTCGATTCGCTCCGCTTTCCCGCCAACATCCCCACCGGCGAAACCCTCATCGTCATGTACTCGCAGGGCAGCCAAGCAATCAAGAAGGCGGTGGCCTTGGGCATCGCGGGCCTCTTGGGTGTGCTCGTGGCCGGGCTGCGCGACGGTCTGGAGTGGATTCCCGACAAATTCAATCTTCCCTGGCGTCTACACCGCATCCCCCTGGGCAAGCTCACCCTGAGCTTCGAGCCGAGCCTGATCTTCATCAGCATCGGCGCGTTGTTCGGCATGAAAGTGGGCCTGAGCATGTTGCTGGGACTGGTCCTCAACTATGGGATCCTCGCCCCGCGCTTGATCGAAGACAAGATTGTTCAGCACGAACCGCCAAAACTTATTGCCATGGCCGAGCCAAAGCTGCCGCTGGCCGTGAACGCCGGGCAGTCATTGACCTTTCGGCTTGAGGAGGCTGTCGGCAGCCCCGAGATTCCCTCGCCTCGAGAGCTGGAAGCCAATTCCGAGCTTGCCTTGAGCGTGACCACCCGAGTCCTTTCCTATAAGTGGACGCGCCCTGTCACGTATGCCGACCTCGCCGACCTGGTGAGCGACCTCAACGCACCGATCTTGCTGGATGGCTCGCACAATCCGCTGTACGATGTCATCCAATTTAGCAGAGCAAATAAGATCGTGAAGGAGGCGGACCAGGACAAACGTGTCGAGGTACTCTGCATCAAAGCCCCCACTGCCATCGATTGGGAAGCGAGGCTCTCCTTTCCGGACGACCACCCTTCCGATTTGCTGCCCGCCCTCGGATTCAAAACCTCGGCAGACGTAACGCAGGCCATAGCCAACATGGCAAAGGCGGAAAGCGAGATAGCCAAGGAGGGCGAAATGCCCTTGGCCGAAGCCGCGAAATCCTTATCCCTTGCCAAAGCTGCCTTGGCGGATGGCAAGAAGGCGCGGGCCGATGCCGAGAAAGCCTTGGCCGAGCAAAATAAAAAGGCCACACAGAAAATCGGTGGTTTTCCAAACATTGTTGCCTGGTCGCTCTGGCCGGGTGCCACGGTGTTGGTGGTCGGCGGACTGTTGGCCCTGGCCTTCCAATGGCGGACGCTGGGGCGGACCTTCGCCAGCATCTTCAGTGCCTTCGGCGACAAGCGCAATGCTCCCAAAGGTCCCCTCGATCACATCGAGATTCCCATGACCTGGTTCGTCTTCGGATTTCTTCTCATGGGGAGTCTGGCTGCGGTGATGATGACCTGGATCTTCTCGATTCACTGGTGGATGGGCGCGGTCGCCGTGCTGCTGACCTTCTTCCTTGCCGCCGTGGCAGCGAGGGCGGGGGCGGAAACCGGCATCAACCCCATCGGCGCGCTGGGCAAAGTAACCCAACTCACCTACGGTGCGCTGGCGCCGGGCAATATCACGGCGAACCTCATGACGGCGGACGTGACTGCGGGCGCGGCTTGCAGTTGCAGCGACACCATCGGAAATCTCAAAGTCGGCCACATGGTCGGCGCGAACCCGCGGAGGCAGTTCATCGCCCAACTCTTCGGTGTGCTGGCCGGCTCGGTGCTGGCCGTGCCGGCGTATTTCATCCTCGTGCCCGACGTCAGCGTGCTGGGCGGCGACAAATTCGCGGCGCCCTCCGCCCTGATGTGGAAGGGTGTGGCGGAAGTACTCTCCAAGGGTCTCGGATCGCTTCCGCCCAGCGCCGTGTGGGCCATGGGCGTGGCCTTCGTGGTCGGCGTGATCATTGTCGTCGTGGACAATGTCTATCCCCAGGTCAAGCCCTACACGCCCTCGCCGGCGGCGCTGGGCATCGCGCTGACTACCCCGGCTTCGCAAAGTTTTGCCATGTTCCTGGGCGCGCTGATCGTCTGGATTCTGGAGAAGAAGGCGGCCAAGTGGAATGACATGTACACGATCCCCATTGCCTCAGGTTGTATCGCTGGCGAGAGCATCATGGGGGTGATCCTCGCCGCGCTGGTGGCACTTGGTCTGATGCAATAATTTGGCGAAAGGCAAACCATGTCACAAACCTTGCGGTTTTTTTCGGCAGAGGATGTCGGACGGGCCGTTTCCGTGAAAGAGGCCATCCCGCTGGTGCGCGAGGCATTCATCCAACTCTCGTCCCATCAAGTATGCGTTCCGCTGCGCACGAAGATCGACGTGACCTCCCGCGAGGGAACGGTGCTGTACATGCCGGTCTACTTTCCCGCGCGCGAGGTGCTTGTGGTCAAAGTTGTGTCGCTGTTCAAAAATAATTTGGCCGGCGGGCTGCCCCTGATCCATGCAACGGTGATGGTCAACGACGCTCGCACTGGATGCACGATCGCGGTCATGGATGGCGAGCGTCTGACCGCAATCCGTACTGCGGCCGCCTCGGCTCTGGCAACCGATCTACTGGCCCGCCCAGAAGCGAAGGTTGCGGCCATCTTTGGAGCCGGCGTCCAGGGCCGCGCGCAACTGGAAGCACTGTGTGCCGTTCGGCCGATCGGCAAGGTCTATGTCTTCGATCGAGACCTCGACCGCGCGGAGGCGTTCTGCCGCGAAATGGGAGAGAAACTATTGATTACCCTGATCGCCGCCGACTCGCCGTCACAATTGCTCCATGCTGACGTCGTCTGCACGGTGACCACATGGCCAACGCCGGTATTCGCGCACAAGAACGTGAAGCCGGGAACGCACATCAATGCCCTGGGTGCCTATAAACCGAATGAACGTGAAATCCCCGAGGACACCGTGTGCGCTGCTAGGCTCGTGGTGGACCAACGCGAAGCCTGCCTGTCGGAAGCAGGCGATATCGTCATCCCGCTGAAACAAGGGCTGATCACGACGGACCACATTCATGCCGAAATTGGCGAGATTGCCGCCGGAGAGAAGCTGGGACGATGCAGCGACACGGAAATCACGCTCTTCAAGTCGGTGGGAAACGCTATCCAGGACGCAGCGATTGCAGCACAAGTCCTCGAGTGCGCCGATACGTTGGGCCTGGGTACGGAAGTCAGCATGTGACGTGTTCGGGAGATATAGCGATTGGGAAAAATGGTGGGGATCGCTGCGATTGTTCCCATACTCACAAACTTAAAAGATTCATTCGTCCCACCCCACAATGTGTCCGGTGCCTCGAAGCCCACCTTGGGAACTCGTGCCCATTCATTCCCTACGCCAACGGCGTTATGTCCCCTAGCTAAGCCTCATCCCGATTCACGCTGCGAATCGCCTGTAGAAACTTTTCCATCGTCGGGCATCGCCGGGACGGTTCGGCTTCCAGGCACGAATGAATGGCCTTGGCTAGCTCGGGATGGAGTTTGGGTCGGTACTGAAGGATGTCGATGGGCGGCTTGTCGTGCGACATAGCCGCCATACCGGAGAGCCCCCGCGGCCAAGGCAGCTCACCCGTGCAGATCTCGTAGGCCGAGATTCCGAAGGCAAATACGTCAACTCGCTGATCGGTTGTCTTGCGGCGGACGATTTCCGGGGCCATGTAGTTGGGATTGCCGGTACGGACTCCCGGTTGCTGAAACTGTGGCAGGCTAGGCAGAGAGACACCAAAATCGATCAGTTTCAATTCTTTCTTGAGGCGGTCGGCCAGGAGGAAGTTTCGTGGAGAAATATCGCGATGGACGAAGCCCGCGACATGCATTGCCGCGATGGCCTCGGCGGCCTGACGAATGAAGTGCAGGCGGTTGGCGTCCAGCACCTGGTCGCGGCCGATGATCAGGGAGTTGAAGTCGGGGCCATCAATGAACTCCAATACGATGTACTGGCTGCCGTCGGTCGTGGTGCCATGTTCCAGCGTTTCGACCAACCGGGGGTGTTTTAGCAACATTCCGATTTCGCCCTCGGTCGGCTTTTTCAGTCCTCGGAAGCGATCCTCGAAGGCCGCCGTCTTCTCGCGGTCGAGAATCTTCAGACCTACGATCCGGCCAGTGCGAATATCGCGGGCCTTGTAGAACTTCGACATTGTGCCGGAAACGGCCTCCCGAAGAAGAACGTACCGCTTGGAAATGTCGACGCCCGAGTTGGCGACCTTAGCTTTGAATAAATCGAAAAGTCCCATGAAAGTTAGTCCCCTTATTTCCCACAATAGTCGATCGTACAGGCAATTTCGCTCTGCAAGTCGCAGCGGTGAACGATGCGGTCGACGAAGCCATGCTCCAGCAGAAACTCGCTCGTCTGAAAGCCTTTGGGCAGTTCGATGCGGATCGTGGCCTTGATGGTCCGCGGGCCAGCGAAGCCGATCAGAGCCTTAGGCTCGGCAAAAATCACGTCGCCCAGGGAGGCGAAGCTGGCTGCCACGCCACCCATCGTGGGGTTCGTGAGTACGGAGATAAACAATCCGCCAGCCGTGTCGAATCGCGCCAGAGCGGCTGAGACCTTGGCCATTTGCATCAGCGAGAGCATGCCTTCGTGCATGCGAGCACCACCGCCGGAACCGGATACGATGATCAGCGGCAGATGTTGCTGCGTGGCCCGCTCGATGCATCGTGTAAGCTTCTCACCAACCACGCTGCCCATGCTGCCCATAATGAAAGCCGAGTCGGTCACACTGAAGGCCACGCGGCGGGCGCGGATCATACCCGTGCCACTCAGTGCGGCATCCTTCAGCCCGGTGCGCTTCTGTTCGTCTTTGAGCTTCTGGCTGTAGGGGGCTTTGTCGACGAATTCCAGCGGGTCGGTCGGCTCCAGGTCGGCATCCCACTCCTCGAAAGTACCTTCATCGAAGAGTTGCTGGATCCGCTTCCGTGCCGAGACATACCAGTGGTAATCGCACTCGGGGCAGACACCCAACCGCTTTTCAGCTTCTTTGCGAAAGATGGTTGCCTCGCAGCCGGGACAACGCATCCACAATCCTTCAGGAACGCCCCGTTTGGGGCGATTCATGACGTTTTTCCAACTATTGGCATCGGGCAAATTGTGAGTCATTTTATATAACTTAATACGGGAACTTGCGCCGGTTCCATGTCGAGTACTTCCCAGCTACCGTGGCCGGAAAGGGCCTTCCACAGGTCGCCCAGGTCGTCGTTCTTGAGGTGCCAGCGAACGACGCTGGCCAGCGGTTCGGGGACCACCAAACCGATCACCCCATCCTTATGACGACGCAGGAGTTTATTCATGGCCGTGCGGATTCGCTGCTCGGCCTGTTCGATCATTTCGCCGTCGGGCGGACAGACGTTTTCCGGCTGCTCCTGCCATTGGCGATAAACCTTGGGCTGATTGTGGCGGAATTCGCTCACTTGCATGCCTTGCCACAGACCTAGGTTGAGGTTCTGCATGCGGTCGAGCTTCTTCAATCGCGCATTGATATCCTTCGACAAAATCTCCGCGCTCTGAATGGCCGACTCGCACGGCGAAGCATAGATCACTTCAATCCGCTTGTCGCGCAATTGATCGACGGCGCGAGCCACTTCCATCAAGCCCTGGCGGTTCAGCGGGATGTCCAAGGTGCCTTGAATCCGTTCTTCGCAATCGTAATCCGTCGCCCCCGGACGGATGAGCACAATGCGCAGCATATTCAAACCTAAATGTTTTTGTGAGTAAGTGCCAGGCTGCGGAATTCTTCCATCGCCTGGCGGTAATCGTGCCGTCCAAAGAGGGCCGAACCCGTGACAAACATGTCGGCGCCAGCTTCGGCACAAAGCCCGATCGTATGGTCGTTGATGCCCCCATCGACCGAAAGCAGCAAATCGTTTCCGCCCACTGCGGCACGCAAATGCCGCAGGCGATCGAGGGCCTGTAAATCAAATTCCTGTCCGCCATACCCGGCCATCACGCTCATCACCAGCACGAGGTCGGCATCGCAAAGATAGCACTCGACGGCCTCGATCGGCGTGGGTGGATTGAACGAAAGTCCGGCGATTGCCCCGAGACGACGGATTTCCCTCAGCAGCGGTCGCGGATCGTCGACCGTTTCAATGTGGATCGTCAGCAAGTCGGCACCCGCCTTGCGGAACCGCTCCAGGTAGCGGCCCGGTTCGGAAATCATCAGGTGGACATCCAGCGGCAGGTGGGTCGAACGGCGGATGGCCTCGATCACGAGAAAACCGAAACTGATATTGGGCACAAAATGCCCATCCATGATATCCAGATGCAATATCTGGGCACCAGCCTCTTCCAAGCGTCGAATTTCTTGCTCCAAGTGAGCAAAATCGGCAGCTAGCAGCGACGGCACGATCACGGGGGCCGCCGACCTGAGCTTAGCGATGATTTCCTTTGCCGCCATGTAACGGTTTCCTGCATTCTCAAAACAACGCACGCACGATCAATTTTACCAAGCCGGACGGCGTGCGTCTGCGCGTTCTTGAAAAGCATGCGTAACAAATTGCAGTATATATACTTACAACACAATGCCGAATCCTGGCTCGTCCGGTTCTGAGTGCGGAATGTGAATAATTACTGCCGATCGAGTTCCTCGCTCTGGGGTAAATCGGCCAGGGTCTGTAGGCCAAAGAGTTGCAAAAAACGGTCGGTGGTAAAATACTGCACCATTTGCCGTTTGCCGGGCAACCGCTCAATCCGCAGCAAACCACGATGGACCAGTTGCGAAAGCACCGGGCCGCTTGGTTTTCCGCGGACCGCGCCGATCTGCTCGGCGGAGAGCGGCTGCTGATAGGCCACGACGGCCAGCACGTCGATCGCCGCCTGCGAAAGCCGAGCCTCGCGGATGCGGCTGTAGAACAGTTCACGTAGCGGATGAAACGGCTTGCGCAAGGTGATGCGGTAGCCGTCGGAATTTTCAGCTACGAAGTAAGGGCAGCCGTTTTGCGTGTAACGCCGATTTAGTTCTTCGATCAACCCTCCGATCTCACATGGTTCGACGCCGCGCATCAATTCGGCGGCACGGCCGGCGGTCAACGGACGGCTATCGCGATCACCGACGAAGAGCATGGCCTCCAGGATCCCCAGCAGCGTAAGTGGGCCGGGGTCGTCGCCTATCGACTTATCGACCCCTACGGCCGGTTCGTGCAGCGACATCGGCTGTAGTTCGTCAGCCTCCGTGGTGGTTTTGCCCACCGGCGGCTGCAACTCTTCCCGAGCACGGCCATGGGGCGGCACACCCATCACTTGGGCGAACGCCTGAGCAAGCTCGTCCAGCGAAATGGGATCCTGGTCGGGTATATCTGTCATGGGATTAAATGACGAAGCTCAAATGACGAATGACGAAAGGGTTTGCTCTGCTTCTTCGTCATTCGTCATTCGTCATTCTCTTATTTCCACCTCTTCGCTACTTCCTGCTTCATGAACTTCAGCCCATCGGTGGCCAATTGCCGCTCGCTTTCGTACATCCGCCGCCAGATCTTGGTGGCGGCTGCGATCTTGTCCAGTGCGAGACCAAATGCCTCGATAACCATCAGGTTGTTGTAGCCGATCTCATGCAGCGTGTCGAAGTTTTCCGCCCAGCGAATGTTGCCGG
Source organism: Planctomycetota bacterium (assembly GCA_025356915.1). Classification (GTDB taxonomy): domain Bacteria; phylum Planctomycetota; class Planctomycetia; order Pirellulales; family Thermoguttaceae; genus JANXQG01. The sequence goes on from JANXQG010000689.1 coordinate 28,165, forward strand.
TCCCAGGCGTGCTGCGGTCGTTCTCGGAAATGTGGACGTGGGAGATACAGTCTTTTAATGCACGGATGGCTGCGGGAGTATTCTTTTCTTCGATGTGCGAATGGAACGTGTCGTACATCATCTTGCAACGCGGATGCCCCACGTCGCGACAGAATCTCGCCCCGTCGGCTGCGGTATTCAACAGATAGCACTCGAAGCGGTTGAGGTACTCGAGACCCAAAGTGATGTTGACCTTCTCGGCGTGCTCGGCAACTTGCCGCATGCCATCGGTACCCCATCGCCATTCGTCGGCAGTCGGCCCCGCGCCAGAAAAATGGCCCAAGGCCGAATGGTACGGCCCGGCCAGTACCTCGCACCCGGCAGCCGCTGCACAGTCTAGCGCCGCCTTATTGCCGTCGATGCCCTTGCATCGCTCGGCCGCGTCAGGGCTGATCGGATTGTTGCCCGGTAGACGGATGGTCACGCCAGTCCGTGCGAGGCCAAGATCATTCAGTCGCTTGCCCCACAGAGCATACTTCGCGACGTCGTATTCAAAGATCGGAATCTCCACGACGTCGTAGCCAATCTTCTTGATCTCCTCCAGCACGGGTAGGATCGAGTCTTCCAGCGTATCGCACCACAGCAGCAAATTGAGTCCAAATCGCACGGTACATCTCCTAAGTAGTAAAGGGTCAACGACAAATGTAGGTGTAAAGTGGGTTGAGCGCACTGAGTCCCACCATGTATTCTGTGTAAAAAAGTTCTATTGATCCGATTTTTGATCCTCGGAACTTGAAAAGATTCCAAGAACAAAGAAGTAAATGCCGGCAGGCAAGGCCAGGGCGCACACAATTCCGTCGAAAATTGCTTCCGGCACGACCTTTTCACGATGCGGCAGAAAGGTCAGCACATCGGGTGGAAGGAATTGTGCTAGGAGTATCGCGCCGGCGGCGAGGCCCAGGGCCAGAAGGCCGGCACCGATGCCAAATTTATCGTCAGTTGACATAGTTTTGCCTTGTAATTGTAGGGTAGGACGAGCGCAGCGAGCCCCACCATTTTTCCAGCAACCTTCATAGTACGACTATACTGCTCACGGTTGAGACTGACACTAACCCGAAGCGCGAGCGAGGTTGCTAAGTCGTTGCCTCGCTTGCGCTTCGGGCTGGTATGGATTGGGACAATCTCAACCGCGGACAGTATACTTTACTGGAATTCCTTCCAACAACTCATGCTGGCGGCGGCGGACCAACTGCCGGGCGGCAGGTAATAATTCCTGTACCCCCTCTGGCAGAGAGGCAAAGCCGACGCGCCGCATGACTTGATTCATCCTAAGTAACAGTTTGTCATCTCGGCCGTAATCCCACAAGATACGCTCCCGACAAAAAAGGAAAATCATGGGAGCTAGGCGGTCGGTGTTGCGGACGGCGATGCGGTTGACCGTCTCCTGGACCACCCCTGGATCGACCGATTCCAGGGCATGGTAATAGGTCTCCAACCCCCCAGGGTTATCTTCCGCCAGGGTCCAGTCCAGCAACACCTCGACTAGTACATGGCAGAGAAAACTGGGGCGGAAACCGCTGTCCGCCGGAAGCATGGGACGGACCGCTGCGGAAAGTTCCAGTGTAGTCTCGGCGAAAGCCCGGGTCTTGTGAAACAGCGAATCGTCGCGGAAATGTTGCAACAGCCCCCGAGCGACTGCCGAAATTTCGTAATTGGGGTGGGCAGCCAGCGGTTCCACGTTTTTTACCCTCACCCGTACACCGCGATCGACGACCGCGAGCCAATCGGGCACGGCCGTCCCAGCCACAACGTAGGGATCGGCGAGGAACGGCAGGGCGTGGGAAAAGTAGTTCATGCGATGAGTGATGGGAAATTGATTTCCATGCACACCGCCGATTTTACCACAGGACACTAGTCAATCAAGGGGTAGAAGAGAAGGTAGGAGAGAAGGACCCGTGCATGGACCAGGAACCAGGAGAAGGCGTTGCGGGATCTCAAAAACTTTCATAAACTTACCATGGTATATTCTGGACAGTGGTAAGGAGAAGAGTCCGTGAGCGACTACGACAGTCCTTGGAAAGAGGCTTTGGACGTCTTCTTCGAGGCGTTTCTGGAGTTATTCATACCCGAAGCCCACGCCGACATCGATTGGAGCCGGCAGTGCGAGTCCCTTGATAAAGAGCTTCAGCAGATCACGCCCGACGCCGAATCTGGGCGACGGTACGTCGACAAACTCGTCAAAGTCTGGCTGAAGAGTGGTGAAGAGCAGTGGGTGCTGGTCCATATCGAGGTGCAAGCTTCGGAGGACACAAAATTTGCTTGGCGGATGTATATCTACAACTGCCGGTTGTTCGACAAGTATAATAGAGAGGTGGCCAGTTTTGCCGTTCTGGGCGACGACAACCCTCATTGGCGACCGGACCGCTTTGGCTACCGCCGCTGGGGCGTAAAGGCCGAGCTCCAATTCCCAGTCGTGAAGCTTCTGGATTACGTGGCTAGGCGGCAGGAACTGGAGCAAAGCACGAATCCTTTTGCCACCGTGATTTTGGCCCACTTAGACACGTTGGAAACCCGCAAAGACCAGGGCGAGCGGAAGGACCGAAAGTTCCGATTGATTAAGGGATTGGTCGATCGGGGTTGGAGCGAAAAACAGATTTCGCAGTTGTTTCGCCTGATCGATTGGATGATGGATCTTCCGAAACCTTTGGAAAAAGCATTTTGGGATCAAGTCAAGCAGTTTAAGGAGGAAAAGCAGATGCCTTTTATCACCACACCCGAACGCTATGGACGGGAAGAAGGACTCAGCCAAGGACTCAGCCAAGGACTCAGCCAGGGACTGATCCGGGGTATCGAGATTGTTTTGAAGGTCAAGTTCGGCGAAGCGGGGCTTCGTTTGTTGCCTGAGATCCGGAAAATCGAGGACAAGGACCAATTGGAAGCAATCTTGGACGCTATCGAATCGGGGGCTAACCTGGAAGATCTGAGCCAAACTTGGGCTGTTTGAGGTGAAAGAATTAGCCACAGAGGACACAGAGACCCCAGAGAGAACTGGCATCCCATTATCCCCCCATCCGCGTACATCTGCGTTATCCGCGGTCAATATCCCCCCGCCCGTTCTTCTATGGTTCGATGGTTCCCGATGGTTCCGGGACCGGTTCCGGGACACGAACCGATTATGGGTGTTTGAGTAACTTCGACGGACGACCTGCCTTCTGTGGGCGCAGGATACGACCTACGACTCGTTCCAGCCGATCCACAAACGTCGCATTTCCCAACGGACAGCCGGTGCGAACGTGTTCTCGAAATTCCCGCAACTCTTCTTCCCGAATCGCACTGTCCAACAGTCCTCGCCAATTGGCCACCCTTGCCAGCATGGGAGCCGCACGTACCAATTGGTCGTCGCGGCCCGACAGGTGCGCTCTTGCACTGCTCCACGGCCAATCGGCGGGCACCAAACCTGCGCACCGGCACAACTAGCCTTGCTAACCTTGGCATTTTGGGAATCTATCGAATCTTCCCCAAAGTGTCAATTATCGGTTCGTGTCCCACGAACCCCCCGCTGGCATCCCTTCGGGATGGTGAAAAACGTGTTCGGCGTGGGTCTCCTAACCCCGCCGAAACGTCGGACCGAAAGTCTCCAAGTGAAAGGGAGACCTTCGGTCGGCGGCGTGGCTCGGTCGGAGACCGGCCACAACAACCCGAACGCCCCAGTGGGCGTTCCTCTCGGCCGTAGCTCAGATGAACTTCCCGGTGAACGACGTCAATGCCTTCATGTAGTTCCCACGCTCGAAGGCGGCAGGGTCGGCGCAGTTTTGCTGGCTCATGCTGCCCTTGAGCTGCTCGACCGATTCGTACTCCTTCTCCTCCATCCACTCGCGCAACCCGCTGAGGATTTTGGCAATCTGGCTGGAGCCTTCTTCATATACGGTCGAAACGACCATGCCGACATCGGCCCCGGCCAACAATGCCTTGATCAGGCCCGCAGCGTCGTGCAGGCCGCTCGTCAGGGCCAGGGATACCTTCAACTGACCGCGCAGGATGGCGATCCATCGGAGCGGCAGCAACATCTCAAACGGCGTGCTGAGCACGAGCTTGGGCTTCGGCTCGAGCGTCTCCAAATCGAAGTCAGGCTGTAGGAAGCGGTTAAAGAGTACGAGGCCGTTTGCCCCGGCGTCGACCAACCGCTTGGCCATATTGCCCATCGAACTGAAGTACGGACCGACCTTCACGGCAAGAGGAATCGAGACCGACTGCTTGACCGCGGCGACGAGATCGACATAACGGGCCTCGACGTCGCGGCCGGTCATGGTCAGGTCGGTGGCAATGAAGTAGATGTTCAACTCCAGGGCGTCGGCCCCGGCGTCTTGCATCATCTTCGCATAGCGGACCCAGCCACCCTTGCTCGTGCCGTTGAGACTGGCGATGATCGGGATCTTCACCGCCTTCTTGGCCTTGGAGATGGCATCGAGGTAGCTCTCCGGACCGACGTGATAATCGTCTTCCTCGGGGAAATACGACAGAGCTTCAGCAAAGCTGTCGGTACCGAATTCGTGCAGCTTCGTCAATTCGAGGCTGTCGTGCTCGATCTGCTCTTCAAAGAGCGAGGGAAAAACGGCCGCGGCCGCCCCCTTTTCTTCGAGCGTGATGAGCGAATCGAGCTTTTGGGTCATCGGGCTGGCGGCAATCACCAGCGGGTTCTTCAGTTTCAAACCGAGATAGGTTGTGGATAGATCTGCGCTCATGCTTTCACCTCGTTTGCAGCTTGGGTTATAGCGACCGCACCGTCTGGGCCATTGCCGGCGAGACGCTCCACGCCGGCTAATTGCTCGTAAAGGTGCCAGCGTGCGTTAATGTCGTCCTGGGCCTGGTGGAACAAGCGGGCAGCAACCTCCGGCTTGGAACGCGTAAGAATGTTGAACCGTGCTTCCTTCATGGCGAACTCCTTGTAGTCGCCCGTCGGCTTCCTGCTGTCCAGGTGGAATGGATGGGCTTCGTCGCGTGGGTCAAAGTGGTAGAGCGGCCAGTAACCGCAGTTCACCGCTTCCTTCTGCAACTGCATGCCCGTGGTCATGTCGATGCCCCAGCTAATACAGTGGCTGAAGGCGATGATCAGCGATGTGCCGCGATACGATTCGGCCTCGCGGATGACTTTCAAGGCATGAGCCGGGTTGGCGCCCATGGCGATCTGGCCGACGTAGACATTGCCATAGGCCATGGCGATCATGCCCAGATCCTTTTTGCGTCCAGGTTTGCCCCCTGCGGCAAACTTGGCCACTGCGCCGCGTGGAGTCGACTTCGATGCCTGGCCGCCCGTGTTGGAGTAAACCTCCGTATCGAGCACCAAGAGGTTGACGTCGCGGCTGGAGGCGAACACGTGGTCCAATCCGCCGAAACCGATGTCGTAAGCCCAGCCGTCACCGCCAAAGCTCCAGACGCTGCGACGGATCAGGTAATCGGCCGAAGCCGCCAGATCCTTCGCATCGCGACTGCCGATGGTCGCCAACCGCTGCTTGAGCGTCGCCACCAGCGAACGCTGCAAGGCGATCTCGGCGTCTGTCTCCTGCTTGTTGTCCATGAGGGCCTTGACGATTTCGTCGCCCAGCGGACTGCTGAGTTTGCCCAGCAGTGCCTGGCAATACTGCCCCTGCTGGTCGATTGCCAAACGGAAGCCCAGACCAAATTCGGCACAGTCTTCAAACAGCGAGTTCGACCATGCCGGCCCCTTCCCTTCCACGTTGGTCGTATAGGGCGTGCAGGGCAAGTTGCCGCCGTAAATCGACGAGCATCCCGTCGCATTGCCGATCAACATCCGATCGCCAAACAACTGCGTGATGAGCTTCACGTAAGGCGTTTCGCCGCAACCGGCGCACGCCCCCGAGAACTCAAACAGCGGCAGAAGGAACTGCGAGCCTTTGACTGTATCGAGCTTGACGTTCGAGCGATCGACGTCGGGGATCGTGAGGTAGAAGTCCCAGCCCGCCCGCTCACGATCGAGATTCGGGGTCTTCGGCTCCATGTTGATCGCCTTGTGCTTGACCTGCGTCTTGTCTTTGGCAGGGCAAACATCGATGCACAGACCGCAGCCGGTGCAATCGTCGGGCGCGACCTGGATGACGAACTTCCAGCCGGGGTATTCCTTCATCTTGTAATCGGTCGCCTTGAAGCCCTTGGGGGCCTTTTCCAGAAGCGACGGCTCGAAAACCTTCATCCGGATGGCTGCGTGAGGGCAGCCAAGCGAGCAGAGTCCGCACTGGATGCAGATCTTCTCGTCCCAGATGGGAATATCCTGGGCAATCGAACGCTTCTCGTACTGCGTGGTGCCCGTGGGGAATGTGCCATCGACCGGCATCGCACTCACCGGCAGTTCGTCGCCGCGGTTGGCGATCATCATCCCCAGCACGTCCTTGACAAACGCTGGGGCATGAGCGGGAACGGGCGGTACCATGTTAAACTTCGAGCTGACCGAGGCCAGCACTTTGACTTCGCGCAGACCGGCCAGAGCCATGTCGATGGCGGCGTTGTTGCGGTCAACAATCGCACCGCCGCCCTTCTTGCCGTAAATGGCCTTGACTTGGTCCTTGATGTGGCTGATCGCCTCTTCCGGAGGAATGACGTTGGCCAGTTTGAAGAAGCAGGTCTGCATCACCGTGTTGATGCGGCCGCCCAAGTCGGCCTCGCGGGCCACATTGAAGGCGTCAACCACATAGAACTTCAGCTTCTTCTCCACGATCTGCTTCTGCACTTCGCAGGGCAGGTGGTCCCAGACTTCGTCCGGTCCGTAGGGGCTGTTCAAAAGGAACGTCGCCCCCGGCATCGCCATCGAGAGCATGTCGATGCGCTCGGTGAAGTGAAACTGGTGACAGGCCACGAAGTTCGCCTTATGCACGAGGTATGAACCCTTGATCGGCCGCGGGCTGAAGCGAACGTGCGACGTGGTGACCGAACCGGCCTTCCGCGAGTCGTAGACGAAGTAACCCTGCGAATACATCGGGGTGTTCTCGCCGATGATCTTCACCGAACTGCGGTTGGCGCTCACGGTGCCGTCGCTGCCGAGGCCGAAGAACACGGCCCGAGTCACGTCGTCGCCCTCGGTCGAGAAGTTGTCGTCCGAATCGAGGCTCAAGAAGGTCACGTCGTCTTTGATGCCGACGATGAACCGCTGCTTCGGCTGGGCCTTCAACAACTCGTTGTAAACTGCCGCCACATGGGCCGGCGTGAATTCCTTGGACGAAAGTCCATAGCGGCCGCCGATGATCTTCGGCAGCGGACCGTCCCAGCTTTCGGCGATTGCGGTGACCACGTCCTGATAGAGCGGCTCGCCGTTGGAGCCAGGCTCTTTGGTGCGATCAAGCACCGCGATCTTCTTGACGCTCTTGGGAATCGCCGCTAGCAGGGCAGTCTTGTCCAAAGGACGGAACAGGTGTACCTTGACCAAGCCGATCTTCTCGCCACGAGCGGTAAGGTGATCGATCGTTTCCTCGATCACGCCGGTGCCGGAACCCATGCAGACGATCACACGGTCGGCATCGGGTGCGCCGACGTAGTCGAATAGATGATATTGCCGGCCAAACAGCCCTGCGAACTTGTCCATCGTCTTCTGCACGATGGCTGGGCAGGCATCATAGAACTTATTGCACGCCTCGCGAGCCTGGAAAAATACGTCGGGGTTCTGGGCCGTACCGCGAAGCTGGGGGTTCTCGGGGGAGAGTGCCCGGGCGCGGTGGGCGGCGACCAGATCCATGTCGATCATCTGTGCCACTTGTTCGTCTGTCAACTGCTCGATCTTGTTCACTTCATGCGAGATGCGGAAACCATCGTAGAAGTGAATGAACGGCAGGCGGGTTGCGAGCGTCGCCGCGTGGGCAATCAGGGCCAAGTCCTGCGCCTCCTGGACCGAATCCGAGGAGAGCATCGCCCAACCGGTGCTGCGGCAGGCCATCACGTCGCTATGGTCGCCAAAAATGGACAGCGCGTGCGTGGCCACGGCGCGGGCAGTGACGTGGAAAACCGTCGCGGTCAATTCTCCCGCAATTTTGAACATGTTGGGAATCATCAGCAAGAGGCCCTGCGACGCCGTGAAGGTGGTCGTCAAGGCTCCTGCTTGCAGGGAGCCGTGGACCGCGCCAGCGGCCCCTGCTTCACTCTGCATTTCTACGACACTCGGCACGGTTCCGAAAATGTTCTTTCGGCCGGCGGCCGCCCAAGCATCAGGCATCTCACCCAAGCTCGTCGATGGCGTGATCGGATAGATCGCCGCCACCTCGCAACATAGGTGGGCAATGTTGGCCGCCGCTTCATTGCCGTCAACGGACACGAAGCGTTTTGTTTCCAAAATAAGTTTCCTCAATAGCTCGTTAGTGTGGAATGATTGAGTAATTCGGGATCTATGGTCGCCGCGGAGTCAGGGCAGACTATGTCCTGAGCACGGGCTAAGGTAAGGGTAGGCACGGAAGCAGGCATGTTTTGAGCTTCCGGCATTGCTGAAGCGAAGCCCCGCCGAGTGAAGGACGTCTTCTCTCACCAAATTCCATGGGGCGGAACCAAACCATTCAAGATAGCGTTTGGGTATTTATTTCGCAAGAGGATCGACCTTCTGTAGCTGAAAAAATTAGCCAGAATTATGGCTCTTCCGTTTCTATATGCAGCGGTAAGGGTGGGAAGAGCGTAGCGAATACCACTTAAAGTGGGTAAAACATAGATCAGTAGAGTGGGACGAGTGAAACAGTCAAACGACCGAATAGCAGCCCGCACGCGAACTTCGCGGCCATCGAGGGTAACCTTCTGAGTGCCGAGCTTCAATTGGCCTGCTGCGCTTTCAGGATCGCTGTATCCGACGGTAAAAAAGTCGTTTTTTCTCTCTTCCAGCAGATCGACCGCCAGCTTTGCCATCCAGGGAATCCTGGGGAGATCGGTCGTGCTGACAATAATGCAAGGCCGGGGTAATGAATTGTAGGAAGGGACGGTGCCGCGCAATGTCCGCGGTGAGAAGGCGTCCTCGTCGCCAGCAACCTCGGAAGAGAACCAGCCCTCTTTCTGATGCTGTCGATAGGAGTCGGTGATTGCCCGTGCGGTCGGCGATGGACAATAGATCGGCAGCGGTTTGGGGAGCAAATTCTCCTTCTGGGCGAGATGGATTTCGTAGAGGATCTTTTGCGTGCGATCGAGTGCGAAGGCGGGGATCCAAACGACACCTTGCCGGGCTGCCGCTGCGCCCAGTGCTTTGCGGAACTCAGCCCTCTGGCCGGCCACTTCCGGCCCGCAGTTCGCTGCGCCGTAGGTCGTTTCCGTGAATACAGCATCGACATCTGGCGCAGGTTTTGGCCCCGGAAAGAGCGGCGAGAGGTCATTGCCGAGATCTCCGGAATAGAGTACTCGCCGAGTTCGGTCGCCGATCGCGACTTCCAGCAGGACGCTGGCGGAGCCGGGAATGTGGCCGGCGTTGAGGAATGTTGCCTTGACGCCCGGCCCGACCTCGACGGGCGTATTGTAGGGCAAGAGATGGAATAACCGCAGGATCGCGGCAAGTTCCTCGCGGATACAGTCCTGGCAGATGGCAACCTTCACCTGCGGTTTCTGGTCGTGGAAACGATCTTGAAGTTCTTGCGTGGTGACGTCAGCTTCGTCGCGGTCGTCGGCAGCGATCGTCTGTTTGCTGGCGCAATTGCGCCAGTGGACAGCGAACGCTTTGTGCGATATTTCGGCTGACTGCTTGGCACGTTTCGACCATGTCCATTGCCGTGCATGGCTCGATTCGTAACGGATGCTCGACTCGAAGATGACTTCGGCCAGGGCCTTGGTTGCCGGAGTTGCGTAGATTGCCCCTGAGAAGCCATTGTGTACCAGAAGCGGCACTCGGCCGAGATGGTCGGCATGGGCGTGCGTGATGAACAGCGAACTGGCCGTCAGGGCTGACGCTGGCAACCCTGCCTGCAATCGCGATGTCTCAGATTTTCCCGAATGGCCTTTCGCGGTCTCTTCGTCAAAGAGTACGCCGCAGTCGATGAGCCCGCGGGCGTTCCCCGTATCGAGGACATGGAACGAACCCGAAACTCGATCCGCCGCGCCATGCGAAATGGCCGAGAGCTTCGATGGGGCAGCCGATATCTCGGCCGCTAGCCCAGGTTGCGTCCACTGAAGAACGGCAACAACGGCAAGTACGACTCGATGTAAAGGACGCGCAAAGTTCATGTGAGGATTGTTCAGTTAGCGGTGAACGCTTACGGGGGTGGTGCGCGCCGAAGTCAGGTCAAAAGCGATTACCAAGCTGTCGGCGTCGGCCGTACTGGCCGCTTTGCTGTCGGCGGCATGGGCAACTTCCTCGGCCAATTCCTCCAGCGTTGTGGAGGTGCTGTGAAGAACGATAAGATGGGAGCAGATGTTTGAAACCATCAGGTTCAGGCCACGGTATTCCCCCGAAATGTCTACGCCGTCGAGGTCCGCAAGCAGCTCCTCGCAGCCGATCGGGACAAAAAACACGCCACCCGTGGCGTTTTTGTGCAACTGTCCGACGGCTACCGGGACCGCGCATATGAAATCGGCAAGTTGCAGGCCGTGCGAAGCGGCTATCGGCTGGCGGAATTTCTGAAGGGTCTGTGATCGATGCAATACTGTACAGATTTACCGATTTGTGCGAGAAGTGATTGTCGGGCGTCTTCGGTTGTGGTATCATGGTCTCTATTGGTCGCCCTTCCGTCCGTGCGGCGTTCGCATGTAGAACCGCAAGGGGCAGAATCCTCACCTAGGTTGGGCCTCTCCAGGCCTGTAGAGTACCATGAACAAGTCTATCTCTCGTCGAAAAATCCTCCAGGCCGGCGCAGCGGTGTCGGCCTCCGTGCTGATCGGCCCCGCTGCCATGGCCCGCACCTACTCCGCCAATGAGAAGATCCGCTTTGCACTCGTCGGCATTGGCGGCATGGGTGGCAAAGGCGTGGGCGTGGCCTCTGGCGAACAGATTGTCGCGGCGGCCGACGTGGATGTCAAACACGCTGCCGGTTCGATCAAGAATATCAAGGGCCGGTTCGCCGACGCAAAGATTTATAGCGACTACCGCAAGCTCTTCGATGAGCAGAAACATCTCGACGCCGTTTGGGTCGCCACGCCCGATCACAATCACTTTCCCGCCTGCGTCCGCGCGCTGGACGCCGGGCTGGCCGTCTACTGCGAGAAGCCGCTGTGCCACGATGTCTACGAGGCCCGCAAGCTGCGCGAG